>JAHWJF010000068.1 GCA_019348515.1 Chloroflexota bacterium
GTGACGATGCCGTAGGCGTCCGTCGTCGAGCCGAAACTGATCAGGATCAGCGAGGTCAGGTCGAGGGTTCCGGCTAGCGCCACCGCCGGCGCGTAGTGGCCCGGCCAGGCGAGTCGCCGTGGGCCGAGCAGGGCCAGGGCAACCTGCACTCCGAACCCACTGCATCGCACCGCGCCAGCGGTCCAGAGTGCACCCCAGCCGCTGGCCGGCGGTGCAAAATCGATGAGGATGAAGAACGCGCCGAACGCCACCGCGGCGCCAATAGCCAGCGCAATGGCCCGCCGATCCGTCGAGATTCGCGTATCCGGCGGATCGCCGCGAACTGGTGTCGGCCGCAGCGAAGCCAGCAGAATCCCACTGATGATCGCTATGAGGCCGGTGGCCACGGGGAGGGTTGGGGTCTCGCCGGAGGCGATGGCATAGATCACAGGGAAGACGATGGCACAGGCGGTGATCGGCGCGACCAGGGAGATGGCGCCGGCGGCCATCGACCGATAGAAGAGTACCGTGCCGGCCCCGCCGGCGAGCCCCGCGATCAGTCCGGCTGGGATCTGCCCTGGATCGAGTGCGGGGCGGAGGAGCAGGAGCAGCAGCGCGCACCACGCCGCGCCGGTCGCTTGCGACCAGAAGCCGACGATGAGCGGCGTCAGGCGGCGGGCGCTGATACCGGCGACGATGTTGGAAAAGCCGATACAGGTTGCCGCACTCAGTCCGAGAACGACCGGCAGCACCTACAGCGCCGTCACAACGTTGTGTCATTCCGAGGAACGAGGAATCTCGTCCTCAGAACGCGTACTGGCGCGGTGTAACCAGATGCTGCAAAGGCAAGTTCGCGGGCATCTAGCATGACACGCCGTTCACAGAGCCAAACCGGATCGTATCTCTCAGGATTCGACCCCCACTGGCACGGTGACATCAGAGTGGGTCAGGCGTCCCATTTGGGCCAGGGCGTCCCGGATCTGCTGCACGGTCTCGTCGTACTTGTTCTCGGAGAGCGCGCGGATATCCCATGCCATCAGGTCGATGTAGGGCCGCAACATCGCGGTCAGCTCGCGCACGTCGTCAGTTTCGACGATGAGAAACCCGGCGCCGCCACCGGCGAAGTCGTACCAGCCGCGGATCAGTTCCTGCGCGTTCGACCCGCGCTCGTGTTGATGGATGACCCGCTCCCAGACTTCCTCGGGGCGCGTCTTGGGGAACCAGGTGTACGCACAGTAGAAGTGCATGGGGATCCTCCTCTCGCCGGGACCGTGTCGTGCCGGCCCCGGCATGGTAGGGGAGGCATTATGCGCGTGCCAGCCCTGAATGAGATTGTGTGTCGAGATCCTTCTTGCAGGCTCGGCAACATCCTCACTAGGATCATGCACGGGCTGCGATTGCGTCGTACAGTACGGGTATGAGCGAGACAACACTTACCCAACCTGACCAACTCTTCGCGGATGCCCAGGCGGTGCTGGCCGGAGGCGTCTCGGCCTCGATGCGGCTGCATCCCTATCTGGGGCGGCCGCTCTACGTCGATCGCGGCGAGGGGCCGTACCTCTACGGGATCGACGGTAAGCGCTACATCGACTTCAACATGGCGAATGGCGCGGCCCTGCTCGGGCATGACCACCCGGCCGTGAAGCGGGCCGTGCTGGAGGGCGTCGCGCGAGGGATCATCACCGCCGCCGAGACGCCGTTCCACGCGCGGCTGGCGGCGCGGATGGTCGAGATCATCCCGGCCGCGGAGCGCGTCCGCTTCTCCAGCGTCGGCAGCGAGGTGACGCTCGTCGCGCTGCGCATCGCCCGCCACGCCACCGGCCGCACCACGTACCTGAAGTTCGACGGCCACTTCCATGGGCTGAGCGAACCGTGGCTCTACCGGCGCGCTGACCCGCGCGATGCATCAAGCCCCGTCGTGCCCTCCTCCGGCGGGGTCCCGGCCTCCGGCGCGGACGACGTGGTGATGGTCCCCTGGAACGACGTCGCGGCCTTCGACGCGGCGATCACCCGCCATGGGGAGGCGTTGGCGGCCGTCTTCTGCGAACCGATCCACTACAACGCCGGCTGCATCCCGCCGGCGCCGGGGTTCCTGGAGCTGGTGCGGGCGCGATGCCGCGAGCGGGGCATCATCTTCGTCATGGACGAGGTGCTGTCCGGGTTCCGGACCCATCTCGGTGGGGTGCAAGCGCAGTACGGCGTCACCCCGGACCTGACCACCCACGCCAAGGCGCTGGCCAATGGGTTGCCGCTGGCCTCCGTCTCGGGACGGGAGGACCTGATGCTGGCCCTGGCCCCGACCGGCCCGGTTGCCCACAGCGGGACGTACTCCGGTCATCTCCTCAGCGTCCTGGCCGCCCTCGCCACCCTCGAGGAGCTGAGCCACCCCGGCCTCTATGACCGCCTCAATGCCACGGCCGAGACGTTCTATCGTGACTTGCAAGGCGTTTTCGACCGGGCGGGGATCCCGGCGCGGGTGCAGGGGATGGGTGCCCGCTTCGGCATCTACTTCGGCATCACCGATCCGGTGCGGACCTGGTCGGACGCGCTCGACCACGACCACGAGCGCAACCGCCGCTTTGCGGCGGGGTGCTTCGCGCGCGGCGTCTATTTCCACGGCTACACGCGGCAGGGACCACCGGGGCACGCCGGCTTCTCGCTGGCCCACTCCGACGAGGACTTCGCCGAAACGCTCAGCGTTATCGAGACGGTGACAAAGGAGCTGCGCCGAGACGCGTAGGCAGTGCGGCGAAACGAAGGCCGCTAGCTATGACAGGGCGCGGATGGAGACTCGGGATGAGCATGTCGGACTGGCAAACAACCATGTGGCTCTATCCATGGGATGCCGTCGACGAGGGTGTTCCCGAGGTGCTGGAGGCGATCAGCGGCCGCGCCGGAGTGGATGGCATCGCGCTCTCGGTTGCCTACCACAGCGGGATGTTTCTGCTCCCCCACAATCCGCGGCGCAAGCTGTACTTCCCGGCTCCGAGCGTCTACTTCCAACCTGACCCGGCTCGCTATGCGGACTTGACGATCCAGCCCATCGTCAATGACCTCGCCGCGACCGGTGTCATTGAGTCTGCACGCGCAGAGACGGCTGCCCGGGGCATGCGGCTGGTGGCCTGGGTGGTCTGCCTGCACAACACGGGTATCGGGACGGCCTACCCCAATGCGAGCAACGTCAATGCATTCGGCGATCGCCACGTGCCGCATCTCTGTCCTGCTAACCCGGATGTGCGCGCCTACCTGCGAGCCATGCTCGGTGACCTCGCAGCCCGGGACTTCGATGCGATCGTCGTCGAGTCGCTGGAGTACATGCCCTTTGCACACGGCTATCACCATGAAGTCATCGGCCTCCCCTTGACGCCCTATGTGCGCCACCTCCTTGCACTCTGTTTCTGCGAGCACTGCTTGGATGCCGCACGAGGTGAGGGAGTCGATGGCGAGGCGGTGCGCGCCTTCGCCCGCGAGGAGCTAGAGGAAGTCTTTGCCGGGGATGACGCCGGTGGCCGCCCTGAAGTCGATTGGCCAACCGTTCGCACGCTTGCGGATGGCGAGATGGGTGCCTACCACGATACACGAATCCAGGTCGTGACAAGTCTCTTCGCCGAGATCCGCGATACCTGGCCAGCCGCTGATGGTCCACGTCTGGAGTTGTGCGACTTCGCCCCGCTTTGGCCGCTCGGTTGGGACGGAACCGCGCTGCAGAGTGGGCTCGACCTCAAAGCGGTCGCGCCCTTTATCGATACCGCCTACCCCTGCCCGTACTTCACCGATCCGGCGACGATTGCGGCAAAGGTGCGCGAGTACCGGGCGAAAGCACCTTCGGCGTGGGCCGTGCGACCAATCATGCGGGCGATTCCGCCCCAGATCCTGAGCCAGGAGGCGATGCGGGAGCAGATGCTCGCATGCGACCCTGGCACGATCGACGGGTACGGTTTCTACAACTACGGCTTCATGCGGCTACCGACCCTCGATTGGATCCGTACTGGTCTGGACGCGGCCAGCACCGCGCGGAGGGCATGATGCCGATGGCAGTCCCTCGCGCGGATCAAGTGCTCGCGTATCTTGAGGCCCGGCGGCAGGAGATTATCGACTTCACGGCTGCGCTCGTCGCCACCCCGAGCATGAATCCTCCAGGTAATGAGCGCGCCGTCGCCGACCTCCTCCAGGAGCGCGCCGCCTGCCTCGGGTTGCCGCCGGCAGAGGTCATCAGTGCCGAGCCTCACCGCCCGAATCTTCTATTTCGCCTGCGGGGGCAGACAGGGCGACCAGTTCTTCTCATGAACGGCCACATGGATACCAAGCCGGTGACCGCCGCGGATAGGCCGCTCTGGGAGACCGACCCCCTGCAACCAATAGTGCGTGACGGCCGCCTGTATGGGCTTGGAAGCACCGACATGAAAGGTGGACTTGCCGCGATTACCTACGCCGCCGGTGCTTTGGCGGCGGTGACACCACCACTTGCCGGAGACCTCCTCCTTGCCTTTGTCGCGGATGAAGAGGCCACGACACGGCTTGGCGCGTCCTATCTTGTCGATCACCACCCGATCACGGCGGACGACGGTCTGATCGCCGAGCCGAACGGGATCCAGCAGGAGTTCGAGTTTCTGCCGCTGATCTGCCGCGGCTCGGCCTTCTTCAAAGTCAAGGTCTTTGGCACGCAAACGCACGCCAGCATCTCTGACCAGGTGCCGGCCGTTAACGCGAGCGTCAAGATGGCCTGGGTATTGTGGCGATTGGCCCGTGACCTCGAACTCGAGTACGAGCCTCATCCGCTCGCGCCGGGAGGGCCGACCGTGACCCCCGGCGTCCTGGTGAGCGGTGGAATCAACTTCGGGGTCCATCCGGGGTACGCCGAATTCGCGACCGACGTTCGCATTCCGCCGGGGATGACGCCGGAAGGGGTTGCTGACCAGGTAAGGACGTTCCTGGACACTCTGGAGGCCGAGGATCCTGAGTTGAAAACGGAGGTCGAATTGGTTGGTGGCTCGCCCGCCTATGAAGTGGACAGCGAGCGGCCATTCGTGCGTGCGCTGCTCGATGCCGGCGAGCACGTGCTCGGGCGCCGGTTGCCGTTCGGTGTCTTCCCCGCCTACACCGATGGCCATCAGTTCGCCCGGCGGGGTGTCACCACCGTCCCGGCGTTCGGACCTGGATTGCTCACTCTGGCACACGGGCCGAATGAGTGGGTGTCGGTCGAGGGCATCATGCAGGCAACGCAGTTCTACGCCCTGGCCACCCTTGCATACCTTGGGTCTTCCGTCGCTACGCCCGACACGGGCGCGGCTGAGAATCGTTGAAAGGAACGCTCTTGCCTTCGGGATTCGAATGCCAATCCTTGGTTGGCTCCCACGGGTTCGCCGAGATGCGATCGCCACCGATTGCGACGTGCCAGGGTGGAACCAGGTTGTGCGCACTGGCGCGCAAAATGCTGTCATGGTCCATTGATGGATTGCCGGTTGAATTCAACCCAAGGAGGGTGTGATGCATTTTGGCAGTGGGTATTCGCGATCGACACGGCGAGAAATACTGAAGCGCGGGGCCACGTTCGCTGCGGGCATGGGTGCCGCGTCGGCAATGGCCTCCCTGCCCATGGTGCAGAGCGCGATGGGACAGGAGGCTGGTCCCAGCCTGCTGATCGGCTCGCATATGGATCCAATTAAGCAACTGGTCACGATGTACGCCGAGGAGCGTGGGATCTCGCCTTCGGTCGAGGAGATCACGACCCCCGACCTGCAGAACAAACTGACGAGTGCCTTCCTGGCGCGCCGCGCGCCATGGGACACGGTCTTCTTGACCGCAGAGCTGATCGCCAGCGTCGCTAGCAATAACTGGCTGAAGCCGGTCGATGGCTTCGTTGAGGAACAGGTGCGCAACGGCGGTCAGGGCGAACTCCTGGAGCGGGGCATGGGGGCGGCACTGTACGAGGGGCAGACCTACGGTGTCCCCTGGGCGATGGGAGGCCCAATTCTGCATTGGAACAAGCAGCTCCTGTCTGAGTTCGAACTCGACCCCGAAGCTCCTACTACCTGGTATGAGACCCCGAACTCCTGGCAGACCTTGGTGGAGTACGCGACGGAGATGACCGGGACCCACAACGGGGAGCAGATTTATGGCTTCACCGACGCGTGGGCTGGGGATCATGTGCTCTACCTCTTTGGCTCCCTCCTTCAGGCGAACGGCGGTCGCTGGCTCGACGACGAACTGCAACCAGTGATGAACTCCGAGGCGGGTGTCGCGGCGCTCCAGTTCATCTCTGACTTGCTGCATGTCCATAAGTGTATTGATCCTGCCGCCATTACCTACACCTGGGTCTTCGATGCCTCGCCGGCCTACTTCGACGGCAAGCGCGGCTTCTTTCTCTCATGGCCTTTTATCGCGGGGATCGCCAACGATCCCGAGAGCTCGAAGATCGCCGGACAGAGTGGGTTCGCCCCGAATCCGGCCATGGAGACGACCGCCACCGTCGACGGATCCGAATTCTTCGGTCTGCCCGCGTTCACCGACAACGATGAGGCGGCCTACGACTTCCTCGAGTTCGTCGTCTCGAGGGAGGGCATGCGGGTCATCGCCGAGGGTGGCTGGGCTGGGATCTACAGCGATGTCATGCAGGAACCGGACATCCTGGAGCAGTTTCCGTTCTATTCCGCGGTCGCAACGTCGTACGAATATCCGGTCGACGGTGGCTGGTCGCCAGATCGCACGACCTGGATCCAGATCCTGCAAACCGAAGTTCACGAGACGCTGGCACAGAGGAAGACGGCGAAGGTGGCACTCGACGATGCGGTGCAGAAGATCATCGAGAGCCGAGCATAGCGCTGTCCGCCGACCCGATTTCCTGATGCCCGTTGGGGCGAGTGAGGCGTTCCTGATCCTCCACTCGCCCTATGCGGGACATCGGCACCGAGCCGCGCAGCCACGCACTCGAACGCCAGTCTGGACGAGGCTATGATTCAATCCGTCCCACAACAGGTAGCCTCACTCCCCGCCGGGTCGCATCGGGTGGGGCTGCATCCTCGAACCCGGTTCGCGCTGCTCCTGGTGGCGCCAGCGCTGCTCGTCGTCGCAGCCGTGTATCTCTACCCAGCCGCGCTGACCCTCGTCTTCAGCGTGGCCGAGGTTGATCTCGCCACCTTCGGGGTCGACCGCTTTGTGGGATTTCAGCACTATCTGAGGGTCCTGAGAGATCCGACGCTGCAGGCGGTGGCCGGCCGGTCCGTTTACTTCGGCGGTCTGGTTGCCCTGCTGACGCTAGTGCTCGGGTTCGCGATCGCGTTGCTGCTCAGCCGTCCCTTCATCGGGCGGGGTCTGCTGCGGGTGGTCGTCCTTCTACCCTGGGCGGTCCCACCGGTCGTCTCAGGTGTCCTCTGGGGGCAAATCTACGCCGCCGAGTACGGCTTTCTCAATGGCTTCCTGCGGGCGCTTGGGGGGGAGGGACGGACCATCTGGCTTGGTGAGCCGACGCAGGCGCTGCACGCCCTGATCATCGCGGAGGCTTGGCGGGCGATGCCGCTCTCCGCGCTCTTTCTCCTTGCCGGATTGCAGACACTGCCGGACGGTATTTATGAGGCCGCAGCACTCGATGGCGCCGGTGTCCTGCGCAGGTTCCGAGACATGACCCTGCCGTTGATGATGCCGATCGCGCTGCCGGTGCTCATCTTTCAGTTCGTCGCCGCCAGCAAGGCATTCGATGTCATCTACGTGCTCACCCGCGGTGGTCCCGGTAACGGCACGACCACTCTCAACTACCTCGTCTATCAGCAGGCGTTCGAGCGGCTGGAGTTCGGTCCGGCCTCGGCGACCGCGTACACCCTGACGATCCTGACCCTGTTGGTCATTGGGGTTTTCGTGTTCCTGCGCTGGCGGCTTGGGGTGCGTAGCGGGGAGACAGCCGCATGAGCCTCAAACAAGGACGCTTCGTCGAGCGGACTGTCGTCTACGTTGGCGCGGTGCTGGTCTTTCTGCTCGTGGCGTTTCCGCTCTATGGTGTAGTGCTGACGAGCCTGCAGCGTGAAGAGGACGTCCGCTCGACGAACGTCAATTTCTTTCCCACCTATGTGACGTTCGAGCACTTTGCCGAAGTGCTGCGACCCGGTCACATCGTCCCGATCCGAGAGGCAATGACCAACAGTATCGTCATCTCGGCGCTGACCGCAGTCGTCACCGTCACACTCGCCTTGCCAGCAACGTACGCTTTGACCAGGCTGCGGCTCCCCGGCAGGCGGTTCATCATTGCCGCGTTGATCGCCGTCTATCTCTTTCCGACGCTCCTCTTCGTGCTGCCGATCTACATCCAGGCGGTACAGTGGGGCTTGACTGATACCTTCCAGGGGTTGCTAATCCCTTACGTCGCCTTCAGCCTTCCCTTCACGATCTGGATCCTGCGTGGATTCCTCGAGTCGCTGCCCGTCGAGATCGAGGAGGCCGCGCAACTCGATGGTTGCAACCAGCTCCAGCTGTTCACGCAGATCGTCGTGCCACTGATGCGCCCCGGCCTCGTCGCCGGCCTGCTGATGGTGTTCATTCTGGCCTGGGTCGAGTTCCTGACACCCCTCCTCTTCACCAGCGACCTGAAAATTCTCCCCGTCTCGCTCGGGCTCTACCGCTCGACTTATGACATTAAGATCGGGCAATTGGCCGCCGCGGCGGTGCTGACCGCCTTGCCGGTGTTAGCCCTGACCACGCTCTTCCAGCGGATGATTACGGAGGTGATTACGGCCGGCGCTCACCGCTAGCCGGGCACCGCACCTCAAGGATCCATTTGGCGAGGAGACAGAAATGATGACACGACAACCACAGGTCGACGTGCTGATCCAGCCGTTTTGTCTCCGCTTCAGCCTCCAGGAGGATGAAATCGTCTACCACGTAGCTGGGAGCGCCGACATGCAGCTCGACCGGATGGAGCTGCTGATGGGGATCGATCCTGCCGCACAGCCGATCTTCGATTGCAATCTCGGCTTTCTGCCGGTGGCGACGACGGTGCTCATTCGGGGCGAGCGGACGATCGTCGTCGACCCGGGCAACCACCACCTCGCCGCCTATGGCTTGCTCGGTCGCGCCCTGGGACGGTTCGGGCTCACCCCGGCCGACGTCGACCTAGTCATCGCCACACACTCGCACCACGATCACCTTGCGAGCCTGACGCCGTTCGCCGGGAAAGCGCTGATTCTGGGCGAAGGTGAGATCGACTACGCCCGGCAGGTGTACGGGGCGGCGCAGATGGATGCACACCTTGGGCAGATGGAGAGCGTCACCGAGGTGCCGGCGGCGACAGCTCTGCCTGTCGAACCGGAGATAACCGTGGTCACCACCCCCGGACACACGCCCGGGCACATTAGCGTGCTGGTCGAGACGGGCGACGAGCGCATCGCAATCTCAGGTGATACGACGATGACGCGCACCGAGTTCGAAGAAGGCCGCTTCTCGCATTGGTACGACCAAGAGCAATTGGCCCAATTGACGGCCAGCTTGGAACGGCTGCGGTCCTGGCAACCGACCCTAGTCATGCCGGGTCACGACCGCGCTTTTCGGCCGCGGGAGGAATGAGATGAATGCGTTGCGAGCAGCGGTCGTCGGCGTCGGAATGATCGGCAGTCTGCACGCGCGGATCTACGCCGAAGACCCGCGGACCTCACTCGCCGCGGTCGTCGACCCGGACGAGGAGCGCGCCCGCCGCGTCGCCGAGCCCCTCGGCGCCACCTGGTACTCCGACACGGAGACGATGCTCGCTCGCGAAACGGTTGATCTTGTCTCGATCGCCACTCGCGAGCAAGACCGGTTCGCCCCGGCGATCGCCTGCGCTCGAGCGGGGAAGCATCTGCTCCTGGAGAAGCCCCTCGCCCCGACCTTACGTGAGGCAAAGCGTCTCGTCGCGGCAATTGAGGCGACGGACGTGCGGACCACGGTCAACTTCACACTTCGCTCCGATCCACGATACCAGCGCGCCAGGGCAGCAATGCTAGACGGGACGATCGGCGAGCCCTGCACGTTCTTCGCGCGCCGTCGTGGCACAAATGCGGGGGTCGAAACATACGCACCCTGGACTGATCTCCTGATTTCGACCGCAATCCACGACATTGACGCGATGGTCTGGATTAATGGCAGTCCCGTTGTTCGAGTTTTCGCCGAGGCGGTCGTCAAGCGCAGCTCCGAGTGGGGACGGGAGGATGCGGTGATGGCTCTGCTTCGCTTCGCGAACGGTGCGGTCGGCTCGCTGGAGACGAGCTGGGTGTTGCCTTCAACAGTTCCAGCGCCGCTCGACGCCGTGCTCCACGTCGTCGGCACGGGCGGCGGGGTCTTCATCGAGGGGTCCAATCACGGACTGGCGGTCGCCGATCAAGAAGGCTACCGTCACCCCGACTTGACCCACTGGCCGGTCGGACCGCGTGGCGTTTTCGGCGATCTCCAAGCGCATGTTGCCGGATTCATCGGTGATGTCCTATGTGGAGCGCCCACAACAGTCACCATGCAAGACGCGCTCTACGCCCAGGAGATCGTGGCAGCGATGAAGGCGTCCTTCCGTTGCGGACAACCAGTAACCTTCCCGTTCACCGGCGAGGAGTGACGGGCTGCCTGCAAAGTGACCGAACTTAGGAAGCTCTCGCTTGTCGCAATCGATCTTTTGTGCGACAAGCAGCGACTGATCTCATCCTGCACGGATAGCAGTTGCTCGTTCCATCTCACAATCAAGCATTCAGCATGTGCCAGACTCTCGGACATAAGCCACCGGCGACCACGAGCGGTGACAGTGGACGTCTTCACGCCGATCACTGCGGCAACGGCACCACCAGTTCAAAGACTGCTTGCATGGGCCGATTGT
>JAHWJF010000069.1 GCA_019348515.1 Chloroflexota bacterium
AAGCGTCTACGATCATGGAGCCCCATCGCTTCCCGCTTGGGTCTTGCAAGAGGACGTTTCGGTCCTCGGTATCTGCTACGGCATGCAGCTCATCGCCAACGCACTCGACGGCGAAGTGGAACCGGCGACACGGCGGGAGTATGGTTCGGCGACGATCGAGGTCACCAAAACCTCTCCCCTGTTTCGTGGTCTTCCTCAAACACTCGACGTCTGGATGAGCCACGGTGACCACGTAACAAGAGTTCCGACCGGTTACTCCAGAATCGCGAGTTCGAAGAACGCGCTAATCGCGGGAATGAGCAATGGTCGGCGCTATGGAATCCAGTTCCACCCGGAGGTCGTGCACACACCGCTTGGCCGCAATCTACTCCGCAATTTTCTGGTCGACGTTTGCGGCTGCCGCACGAACTGGACCGCCGAGAATTTCATCGACAGCGCCATCGAGCGCATTCGGAAGATCGTCGGCGGCGGCCGCGTTTTGCTCGGTCTCAGCGGCGGGGTGGATTCGTCAGTCGCGGCGGCCCTGATTCACCGGGCGATCGGCGATCGGCTGACCCCGGTCTTCGTCGACAACGGACTCCTGCGCCTCGGTGAGGCGGACCTGGTCCGTGACGTCTTCGGCCGGACTTTCGGAATGAATCTGGTCTTTGTGGATGCCAGCGAGCAATTTCTCACCCGTCTCGACGGCATTGAGGAGCCAGAAGAGAAGCGAAGAATCGTCGGCGACGAGTTTGTCCGGACGTTCGAGTCTCAGGCCGAGGTTTGCGGTCCGTTCGATTTTCTCGCCCAGGGCACACTCTATCCGGACGTCATAGAAAGCACCGCTCATGACACAAATTCTGCGGTGAAGATCAAAACGCACCACAACGTGGGGGGGCTTCCCGCCGATCTCAAGTTTTCCTTGGTCGAGCCACTACGTTATCTCTTCAAGGACGAGGTTCGTAGCGTCGGCCGCGCACTCGGGCTGCCGTCTGAGATCGTCGATCGTCAGCCGTTCCCGGGGCCGGGCCTCGCCGTACGCATTATTGGTCCCGTCACCAGCGACGACCTCGAGCTCCTTCGCCGCGCCGATGCCATCGTGCGCGAAGAAATCGACGGATTGGATGGCGACGCGGATGTCTGGCAGTACTTCGCCGTCCTCTTGCCCGTTCGCACCGTCGGCGTAATGGGAGACTATCGGACATACGGCCGGGTCTGCGCGGTCAGGGCTGTCACCTCAGAAGACGCAATGACCGCCGACTGGGCGCGTCTACCGCACGAAACATTGGCGCGGATTAGCAACCGCATCGTCAATGAAGTTCACGGCATAACGCGGGTTGTCTATGACATTTCATCCAAACCCCCCGCCACCATCGAGTGGGAGTAGTCAGACACGGGTGAAATGCGGGTCATTGGTTCGCTACTGGTACCATAACAATCATTGATCCGACCGGAGCGGACGTGAGCCGACCATCGTATGATGGCCGCTCCGGAGAGAAGAGGACACTCATGACTGAAACCGTGCCTCAAGTCACCGTTTACACCACGAATACTTGACCGTGGTGCGACAGAGCTAAGGAGTTCCTTAGCCGAAACAAGGTTCCCTTTGTCGAGAAGGACGTCGCCAAGGATTACGAGGCGGCGATGGAGATGATCCGTGTCAGCGGTCAGCAGGGCGTGCCTGTCACTGTTTCCAATGGCGACGTGATTCTCGGGTTCGACCAGCAGAAGTTCGCCAAGCTGGCGGCGAAATTTGCCGGTCCCAAGCGCCCTCCACTCGGCATCCTCGCCGCGGATGCCGAAGAGTATCTTGCCAAGCACCCCGAAAAGGCCGAGAAGGTTCCCGCCGGGACCAAGGGTGTTTACATCGGTAAAGTTCGTCCCCAAACGGTCGCGGCGGGTCACGACCTCAAGCCAGGCGACATCATCACGAGCTTCGCCGGGAAACGCGTGCGCACGATGGCCGCGTTGGACCAGATGGTCGATACCCTCAAGGCGGGTGATAAAGCGACCGCAAAATTCATCCGGGACGGCAAAGATCACTCGGTCGTGCTGCAGTTCTAGCGATGATCCCACTTACCCAACCACGGCTCTGCCCCGTGCCGGGGTTGGCATGAGATGGAGTCTCTAAGTGAGGTCGAGGCTATCCAGAGAATGGTGCTGGCGATGATGGTCGGCGCCATCCTGGGGGTTGAGCGCGAGCGCCTCGACCGGCCGGCTGGCGTGCGCACCTATATGCTGGTCGTGGAGGGGGCGTGCCTCTTCATGATCTGCGCCATTCTGCTCAGTGAGCAAGTTGTTAGCGAGGGCGGCTTTTCCGATCCCGGCCGTATAGCCTCAACCGTTGTCCAGGGCATCGGGTTTATCGCCGCCGGGGTCATCCTTACTACCGGGAAAGAAGTGATCGGACTGACCACGGCCGCTGGCCTCTGGGTCGCGACCGCGCTGGGTCTTCTCATCGGCGCGGGGTTCTATCTGATCGCACTTGTCGCGGCAACCGCGACTCTCGCGGCCCTCATTGTGCTCGGCCGCTTTGAGATCCGTTTTCTTCGCAGTAAGCAAGACGAACGTGGTGATCCCCACAGGTAGCCTGCCGACGATCCTTTCGTGCGTTAGCGACGGAGCCAATCGTCTTCCAAGAGACGCAACTCGTTCGCCGTCAGCTTTGGCGTTACATAGTCGCCGCCGGCCATCCGCTGTCGAAATGCCTCATAAAGGCAGACGGCGCACGCAACTGAGACATTGAGGCTTTGGACCATACCAGCCATCGGGATCTCAATTGCGCCGTCTGCCAGGTCCCGCGCCTCTTCAGAAACTCCGCGCATCTCATTACCGAAGACGAGGGCAACCGGCCTCACGAGATCCCAGTCGAAGAGCGTGCGGGATTCCGGACCAATAGTCGTCACCAGAATCGTGAAGCCGTCAGCGCGAAGCTGGTCATAGCAGGCGGCAATGGAATAGTGCCGATCGACCTCGACCCACTTTGCCGCGCTCGCCGAAGTCTGGCGTGCAAACGCACCGGCCGGAGGCTCTTCGATCGTGTACACGGCATGCGCCCGCAACACACCGACACCGTCGCAGCTCCGCAGAATGGCGCTGACATTATGAGGATCGTGGACGTTCTCCAGCACCACCGTAAGGTCCGGCTGCCGTTTCGAGAGTGCCGCTCGAATGCGCGCCTGCCTCCGTTGAGTACGGGGCCACCGTTGAGGTTTGAGGGGCTGCGCCCGTGAAAGCAGCCGCCGGTCGGCCGCGCCGGCCTCACTCATCTCGCTTTCGTGTCCCGAGCGCGTCGGGTCGCATCCGGCCTGCTGCCCTGCCGGGCGGAGGTAATGACCACTCGCCAGAAATTCCCCGGGAGATCTTTCTGACAAGGCAGCCCTTCTTCGGTATAACCGCGCCGGCGAATCGCTTCAACCTCTTCCCCGCTTGCCTCACCCTTGTCGTAGTGATGCTCTTCGCCGCAGAGTGGGCACCGCGCGACGATAATCGCTCGGCCACCCTGCATTGAAATGCGGCCACGCCCCCGGGGAAAACTCACGCCGATCCTCACACCGTCGATTACCGCCCGCCTTGTCGGTGGAAGGCTACGAATTCGGCTTGGCCCCCGCAACCCCAACGAGCCGAAAAAAAACGAACCGCCAGTGACCTGGTCAGCAACCGCCTGGAAGACACGATGCAAACCGCTTCTACAGCGCGGCGGGCTCGTCCCGGTGACGTTTCCAATTCCGGTCCGGGGCCAATTGGCGACGTCGATTCCCGGGAGACCCCTGTGATCGCTTCGGGATTCTCGAAGTGGCCGCTCGCTAGCAAGAGCTTGTTAACGCAAGAGTGGATTATTTCGTCGGCCCGACGCTCGTTCCCGACGACGAAGAATCGACCTCGATGATGACCGCTGAGCTAGCCCGGGGACCATGATCGAGACCGTTTAACTGACGCGCGTACGTACGCGAGAGATTTAACCGGCCCGCAGGTTATGCCGTGATAGACTAAGACAAGTCCATTCGCCGGGGACGTGTGCCGGCAAGGAAACGTCACGCGGGTTCCGCTCGTTTGCAGCCATGGATGGGTGGCCGACGAGAAGCTCCGGACTCCGCGCTCTCAAGCGGTCGACGTATGAGACCGTCGTCGACGGCCGCTTAGAGGCCGCCGGGAACAAGAAAAGGGAAGAACACTGTGCTGAACGGCCTGCTGCGGCTCGCGGATAATTGGCAATCGCGATCGTGGCTTTGGTCACACTCTGGACGCCTTCTGTCCGGGCTTGGCCTGGCCACGGCTTTCCCGATTGCCGCTGACGCGGCACGAAAGAACGACCGCCGGGGCGTCAGCGAAGAGCAGGAAGAAAAAGACGCCAAGGACAATCGAAACGAAGGCGGTAACGCCGGCGACTCCGACAAGGGCAAGAACGCCCACGCGCAATCTGATGACAAGAACTCGGGCGAGAAGGGAAGCAAGGGAGACGAGACCCGCAGCTCCGACAAGAGTGACCGCGACAGCAGCCGGGATGAGGGCGACGGTGGCCAGCGGGACAAAGCCGCAGCCGAAAGTGACCGGCAAGCGGCAAGACGTCAGGAAGCCGCCGCGGAATCGGACGAATCGCCGGCGAAGGACAACGATGGAGCCGAGTCCGACCGGGGCGGCAGCCGGCGCTCTCATGATTTTGAACAGACTGCCGACGACGCGGTGGTGGTAGACGAGCCAGCGGCAACGATGGTTGCACCGACAAATCCCAACGTCGTGATTACCGACATCCCTCAAATCTCTGATGTCGATCTCGTCGTCGAGGCGAATCCTGATGTCATTGCTAGTGTCAGCACGAGCGGTGGCTTTGCCTTCGCTCGTTCGGGAGATGTGACCGCAGTCACAGGACCCGATGGGGCCTCCATCATCCGGTCAGGCGCTGCTGCTCCCGCGCCGACGGCGGGTCCCGTGGAGCCTTCCGATGATGGCGGAAACAACGACCTCGAATTCTCGAGCTAATGAATGGGTTGATCTGAAGGATGGTTTTCACGGACGGTCGAGATACGGGCGCCGTGTGCACGCCCCTCAGGTCCGGATCGTCGTTTTGAACTAGCCCCATTGTCACAATGTTTGCAGACACGCAGGCGCAACTGACAGGCCGCCACAGCATTCGCAGAGTCATCTCTGGCGCTTTCCCGGTGTGGTCGGCACTTGTTTCACCGAGAGCGCAAGCGACGAGACCTAGCGGTTCTTTGATTCCCGACCCTTCTTGTTCTTCTGGTTACCCTGCTTCTTCGCGTGCTTCGATTTCTTCTCTTTGCCTCCCGCGGTCGCGCGGTTGTTCTGGTCCTTGCCACCGCCCCTCTTCGAACCTTTGGCTTCGCCCTTCGCTCGATCGTCTCTGGTGGTTGTCCCAGCCGCGCTGACGCTGCCGTTATCTCCTCTGTTCGGGTTTGGTCGTCGGTTCGCGTCATGGGAGGCGAGATCGGCTCGCGGCTTGCGGTTTCGCGCTTCCTGCGCGAACTCCACCGATGACGCCCCCGTGGTGTGGACTTCGGGAGCCCCAGTGTCGTCGCCTAAGGGTTGCCCGCGCGCCGCCGAGACGAAAACATCGACATCGTTCACAGTATCCTCGCTCAAATCATTGAAGACGCTCTCGCGATTGAACGGGAACCCCTCATCAACGACAAAAGGAAACTCCTCGAAGGACGGCGCATGCCCGACTACGGAGGTCCCCTCCGCGCAATCGATTCCCACGTAGGCCCGCCCTGTCACTGCCCCGACATGGCAGTCAGCAAGCCCGGCGGGAAACGCGGCGTTTCCCGCCGACACGTGCACGTTGCCTGTCCCGAACCCCTCGGGAAGCACTGGTCCACTGGCGGCGACCGGTTCGGGAACCGCATAGAAAGGGGCGGGCACGGTATCGACAACTAACGGTGCGGGCGGTGCCGTTACCGGCGCTTGCGTGGTCGCGGGAGGAGGGCCTTGATCGAGAAGCTCAACATCCCCGTCCCCGGCGACCGGTGGAGAACCCTGATCGAGAGTCTCGATATCTTCTTCTGGCGCGGCGTCCTCTGCCGGAGGCGCCGCTTCATCGAGGGTTTCGTCTGCCGGGGGCACCGCTTCGTCCAGGGTTTCGACGTCTTCGCCGGTGTCCTCTCCAACCTGCTCGATTGGAGGCTCCTCCTCCGTTTGTGCCCAGCCGATCATCAAATTCTGCCGATTCACGAAAGGCGTAGGACTGCCAGCTACTCCTATCGCATCGCTCGGCAGATCAGGCGGGAGCACGCTGGAGACCCACGCCAAAGAAGCAGCGGCCAGTGTCGCCATCAAATCGCTGAACTGATCCCAGTCGCTCACAGCACCCTCACCTCGATGTCCCGCCCTTGGGTTGATCCCAAGATTCGCCACCGGTGTTCCCTTGGACAGCCTTTCGCAACAATTCCGTTAGTGCCGCAAGAAGCACACCTCGGGCCAGCCGCCGCTCGTGACCCACGCTGGAGCCATGCCATACGTCACGCCCCCCGGATCTGCTGCAAACGCAGAATAAACCGCGCGTCGAACCGCGGCGCACATCGTCCGCATGACCAGATGCCTTTCTTCTGTCGTGGAGTCGCCATGCCGCAGCCTGGGCACTCATACACGTACGGTGCCGGACGCCGGGCGGTAGGCAAGAGCGCGGCCCGGATCTCCTCCAGCGTGGCCCCGGTAAGATTTGACACCCGATGTGCGATGCGATCATGACCATGCTTTGCGTGCCGGCGAAAGTCGCCGTCCAGTCGGTCTCGCATATGGACCAACTCTTCGGCGACAACGACTTCGAGCGACCGCGGACGCGACAGGTCGATGCGCGCGAGGTTGATCAAAATAAGATGCTCGCTGGTTCGCGGCACGTACGTGTAGGCGCCACCGATGGACGCCCCCACCCGGCGTCCGAGCCAGCCCTCAAAATCACGCCGCTCCGTCGTGACCCGGAGTCGATCGTCGGGCAACCCAAGGAGCGCCAGATACTGTTCAAGAAGCTGTTGTGTTTCCGCGTGATCGACCTGCCAGGCCACGAGGGCGTACTCCCGAGGCGTCGTTGATTCGTCACCACGGCGAGCCGGCGCCGGGCGTGACTATGTGTGCGGGACCACACCATCATACCGCAAATGCCGAGTCCCTTGACCGAGCACGATCATGAAGGATTGCCATGTCACCAGCTCTCCAGCGCCCCCACGTCCTCATCGTCGCTGACGACCGGGAACTGAGCGATTTCCTAGGCGAAGGGCTCGTCTACGCCGGCTTCTGGACAAGCACGGTTGCCAGTGCCCTGCAAGCCCTCGAAGTGTTTCGCCTCCGTTCTTTTGATGTGATGGTTCTCGACGCGGCCCTAGGTGGGATCGGCGCGTCCGAACTCCTCCGCCGATTGCGCGGTCGCTCAGATCGAGCAACCGCAATCGAACGCACGGATATCCCAATTCTCGTTATTGCGGCTTCTCAGTCCGAGCTCGACTCCGTCGGAGATCACGAGGCTGGCGTTGACCACGTCGTTCTGGCACCGATCGAGTTGGAGGATCTTGCGGTTCAGCTGAGCGAACTGGTCTCCGCGTGGCGAGCTTCGCACCCTGGGCGCCAATGGGCGGACGAAGCCGCACTCGGACCAGCCTAGCCCCGCCGGAGGTCTTGCCAAAACGCTCCGTCCATGGCACCGTGCTATGTATTGACACCTCCCGCAGGGTGCCCCCAGCCGGAACCACTTGGCCGCGTCGCTCGTCATTGAGCACGGCCGGCTTGGTCTCCGGGCACAGAAATTGCCAGCGGCTTTCCGGGAGTGAGTTGTGCCGATGAAATTCTGGGTTCCATTTCAGGTGCTCATCCTTTCCGTCACTGCGGGCGCCGGCAACGCTGACGCTACGGTGGCTCAAGGGACCCTTCTATTTTCAGACACCTCTATCCTGTACGCCCAAGAAGCCGGCGATGACCTCGACTGTGAAGACTTCCAGACGCAAGAAGAAGCGCAAACGGTTCTCGAAGAGGATCCCACTGACCCGCACAATCTCGATCCAAATGGGGACGGCATTGCCTGCGCCCTGCTTCCCGCCGCGACCGACCTTGATACCGAGCAGGGCAATACCGCGGCTGAACAGGAAGGAGATACTGGCAACCAGACACGCGAGGAACGACGGGCGGCAAGACAGGCGGAGCGACAGCAGAATCAAGATGGTCAGGCGGCTGAAGAAGAAATCGTGGTTCCAACCTGTGCGGATTTCGCAACCCCGGAGGAGGCCCAGGCGGCCTTTGATGCGGACCCCGAGGGAATGGCCGCGCTTGACGTCGACGGAAATGGCGTCGCATGCGACACGGTGGAGCCCCCGGCGGTTGTGGCCCCCCCGGCAGCTGAGGAGCCAACCGAGGAGCGGCGACGCAATCGCCGCAATCAGGAAGAGGAACCGGCGCCGGTCGAAGTCGAGGTCGTGGTCGAAGAGCCCGAGACCAGGCGCAACCGCCGCAATCAGGAGGAGGAATCCGCCCCGACTGAAGTTGTGATCGACGAACCAGAGCGAGTCCTCATCCAGGAAGACTTCGACTGTATCGACTTCGAGTTCCAGGAGGAAGCACAGGAGGTCTACGTAGAGGATCCGTCGGATCCCTATAACCTCGATCCGAACGGAGACGGATTCGCTTGCTCCTCACTGCCGTCGTCCGGTCCTCGAATCTCACGGGTGCCGAGTACGGGCGTGGGAACCGAGAACGGCGCCTACGTCGGGATGCTCGTTGCGGCCGGTCTCATTGTTAGCGTTGGAGCGGCTAGCGCCACACGGCGAGCTATGCGGCGCTAGCACCTGCCTCGGTTCAATTGAAAGTGCTTGAATCCGCCTCTTGTGAGGGCGGCGGCGATCCGCTCGCAAGCGCCGCGCCGAAGAGCGTCACCGCAACCACACCCTAGCGGAAGGTTTTCCCTATTCCGCGTTCCGCTACTCCCTGGCTCCTTCTCCATTTCGCTCGCCGGGCCGGCGTGCCGGCAGCCCGTCGATCCGGTCCTGCTCTTCGCACCGTCCCGCAAGCATCAGAATCGGAATGTTCGTTTCGCTGCACAACGTGCGCGGCACGTGACACCCGCTGATCTCCGGCGCACCGGATCGACTTCGACGCTGAGAACCGTGGCGCTGTCGCGCCCGGCGCCATAGCCCTACTGGAAGAATTTCGTTGGGCTCGTGGCGCCTCGCGCATCGCGACGCGCGTACACTCGGCCGGGTCAAGGGATCCGAAACCGGTCTGTTGAATCGTGGAAGGCGTTTTCCTCAGGAAAATTGACGCTACTCGGCTGGCTGATCCACGCCGGCTGTTTCGAGCACCTCCGTCACTGCACGATCGAGCTGGACGTCGTCCGTCGAGTCTAAAGCATTCGCGACCACAATATCGGGTGCCAGCCCCTCTTCCGGGATCGGGTTCCGATCAGGCGTCAACCACCGAGCAAAGGTAATGCGCGCAGAAGACCCGTCTTCGAAATCGTGGACCCGCTGCACGAGCCCTTTGCCGAACGTAGGCTCTCCGACTATCAGGCCCCGATCGTAGTCGCGCACTGCACCGGCGACGATCTCCGCCGCGCTGGCGGTACCTCCGTCAATCAATACGACCAGTGGCAGATCAAACATCGTCTCGCCACCGCCTACGATCGGTTCGGAGATCAGATCTTCATCGTCCTGAAGATCGAGATCCTGGTGCAGTGCCGGCCCGGCCTCCTCAGGAATGAAGCGACCGATCATCTCCTGCGCGCTCGTCACCCACCCGCCGCCGTTTCCTCGCAGATCGAGCACAACGCCGGCTACGCCGTCCGCCTTGGCGCGCCTGAGCGCCTCATCCAATTCGCGCGTGGTGTTATCACCGAAAATCGCCACGGTGATATGGCCAACCGCGCCGTCCGCCTGCGGCTCGTAGACCACCGCCGGGATCACGATCGCCTCGCGTTCAACTGTAACGTCGAACGGCTCGGAGACGCCGGGTCGCCGAATCGTCAGCACGACCGAGCTACCCGCCGGCCCCCGGATCACCGACATCGCGGCGTCGTTCTCGAGGCCGCTCAGGGGTTGCCCGTCGGCCGCAGTAATGACGTCTCCTGAGCGCAGGTCGGCGCGGGCCGCTGGTGAGTCGGGAATCGGCGCGACAATGGTGAACTCCCCTTCGGGATGCTCGACCCAAATCCCGATCCCCTCGTACTCACCGGCAAGCTCTTCCCGCAATGGGACTCCCTTGAGCGGTTCGAGGAATACCGTGTAATCATCATCGAGAACTTCGGTCATGCCGCTCGCCGCGCCGTAATCGAGCTCTCGCCGAAAGTCCTGCAACGAGGCAACGGGTGTCGCCGCTGCCACGGCCATGCCGTTAACCGCGCCCTGCTCAAGCTCTGCCCAGAAGGTGGCGCGAGCCTCGGGGGAGGCGGGGAGGAAGAAGTATTCATCTTCGAGGATCTCACGGACTTCTGCCAGGCGGGGAAATGCGGCGTCGATTTCCGGATTGCCGTCGTTGCTGAGTCCGCCGCTCAGCCGGCCGGAGTCTAGCCAGGGTTCCCCAAACAGATATCGCTCCGCGACGATCCCTGATCCGAAGCTCACAACCGCGATCAAAGCCACGACGGAGAGCACGAAAAGCACCGTCCAAGCCGACCGTGGCCGGCCGGCCGGCTGTTGTACTTCAGGGTCGAGCAATGGATCCATGGCAACCAATGCCGTCATCGGCAGGCAACAACATGGTGGAACGCAATCCGCAATTCACTATCGTTGCAGCGATGGCTGCTTGAGGAGGCACTACAGCGACCAACTGTGCGTTTATGGGTAAATCCCCCGCAACCGGGTGAACTCGGCC
>JAHWJF010000070.1 GCA_019348515.1 Chloroflexota bacterium
CGGGCCGAACGCGGTACATTGGTGCGCGTCCGCACGGGCACAGTGGACCAAGGAGGGGCGGATCTCCACATGATCAGACGGCACCTGATGGCCCTTCGGATCGGCCTCATGCTCGTCGACGGAATCACCGCGGTGGCCGTCTTCTGGCTTATCGCGCTTCTGCGTTTCGGCGACGGCTCCTCGTGGCGAGCCACCGGCATCGACCAGACGTTCGCCGCCATCGTCTTCGCCGTCATCTGGGTCGTCGTGCTGTGGGCGTCGGGCCTCTATCGGCTCAGCGTCCGCTGGCGGGCGTGGACGGAGGGACGTGACCTCTTCCGAGCGACGCTCCTGGTCCTGGCCCTCGTCCTCTCGACGCTCTTCCTGCTCAAGCAGACCGACGTCTCGCGCCTCTTCCTCGCGCTGCTCTTCATCGCACTCCCGACCGTCACGCTGGCCGGACGCCTCGCCCTGCGGGCCGCCTTTGAAGCAAACCGGCGCCACGGCCGGGATTCGCGCTACATGCTGGTCGCGGGAACCGGCCCCCTGGCGCAGGACTTCGCCGACCGGGTGGAACGCCATGCCGGGCTCGGCATAAACGTCATTGGCCACCTGGGGGCACCCGGCGACGAGGAGCACACAGTGACGCGGCCAATCCTGGGCACGCTGGACGACATCGAGCGCATCCTCCACTCGCGGGTTGTGGACGAGGTCGCCGTGTGCCTGCCACCTTCAGGCGCCCAGTATCTCGAGCCCATTGCCGGCTTGGCTGCCGGGGAAGGCAAGACCGTTCGCATTGCGGTGAATCCAGTGGAGGAGCTGCTGCCTGGAGTACAGGAGGAGTTCGACGGAATCATCGTCCGATCCGTCGTGAACGACGGCCAGCGCGAAGTGGGACTTATTCTCAAGCGCGGGATCGACATCACCGGGGCCGCCATTGGTCTCGTCCTGACCAGCCCGCTCATGCTCGCGGCCGCCATCGCGATTCGAGTTTCAGATGGGTCGCCGATCCTTTTCAGGCAGACCCGCGTCGGCCTCCATGGCCGTCCCTTCACGATGATCAAGTTTCGGTCCATGGTCTCTGACGCCGAGCAACGCCTCGACGAGATTCGGCACCTCAACGAGCGCAGCCGTGTCGCGTTCAAGATGGTGGACGATCCTCGGATTACGCGCATCGGTCAATGGCTACGGAAGACCTCGATCGATGAGCTGCCTCAACTGTGGAATGTACTCACCGGTACCATGAGTCTCGTGGGTCCGCGACCGCCGCTGCCTCAGGAAGTTGCGGAGTACGACGTCTGGCATCGCCGGCGCCTCTCCATGAAGCCGGGAATCACCGGTCTCTGGCAGGTCGAAGCGAGGCACGACCCCGACTTCGATCGCTGGGTCGAGCACGATCTCGTCTACATCGACGGCTGGTCGATCTGGCTCGACCTCAAGATTCTCGCCAAGACTCTCCCGGCGCTATTGGCACACGGGGGCCACTGATCGAGGCGGCTCAGTCTTCTGGCCGTCGTGGGCCTACGAGCGTGTCGCCCGGTCGTGCGGCCTCGACCCGTCGGCGGCCGACTCCTGTGTACGTCAGTCCGGCCGCCCCGGCTCGGTCCGGATCAATGATGTTCCGACCATCGAAGATCAACGGTTGCCGAAGGCGCGCCGCGACGCGTTCCAGCGGCAGCTCACGGTAGAGCGGCCACTCCGTCCCGATAACGACGGCATCGGCACCGTCGCACGCCTCCAGAGGATCGGCAACGACCTCGATGCCCGGAGCGGCCGATCGTGCCCGGTCCGGACGGACAGCCGGATCGTGCGCGACCACCTCGTGGCCGGCGTCCATGAGTCGGCGGGCAACGTGGATGGATGGAGAGCCGCGGAGGTCGTCCGTATCCGCCTTGAAGCTCAAGCCGAGGAGGGCGACCCGACCTCCCCCGGGCGGGAGCCCCCGCAGCAGCTGCCGGACGAAGCGATCCTGCTGCTCCATGTTCACCTGGGCGGCAGCGCGGGCGACGTGCATGGGGATCCCCTTTCGACGCCCTGCCGCGGCGAGGACCTGGAGCTCCTTCGGAAGGCACGAGCCGCCGAACCCGAGCCCGGGCCGCATGTAACTGGAGCCGATGCGAGGGTCGAACGCGATGCCGTCCAGAACATCCTGCACGTCGACGCCGTACTCCTCGCTCAGCGCGGCGACCTCGTTCACGAAGCTCAGTTTGAGTGCCAGGAAGCCGTTGGCGACGTTCTTGACGAGCTCGGCCGTCGTGACGTCGACACGCAGGCGCGGCGCTTCGAGTGCCCCCAAGAGCTCGTCGAGGCGTTCGAGATGCTCTTGGCTGGTGTCGGCGAAACGTCCGATGACGACACGAGTCGGGTTCCGATAGTCGTGGAGGGCCGTTCCCTGCCGAAGGAATTCCGGGTTGGTGGAGATCCGCTCTGACGACGAGCGCCCCATCAGTGCAGGGAGGCGCAGAGATGTCCCGGGTGGAAGTGTCGACCTCACGGAGACGTGCGCCGCGGGGCAATCGCGGAGTCCGTCGAGCGCTGACCTGAGCTGCGTGAGATCGGGTTCGCCGATGTCGCTGATCGGCGTGCCCACCGCGACGAACGTGAAGTCGCTGTCCGAGACCGCATCGCCGATGCGCTCGACCACGGCGATGCTGTCACGGTGCTGCTGGAATGCCTCAGCGAGGCCCGGCTCCTCGATCGGGACCGTTCCCGCAGTCAGCTCCGACCGCCGGCCAACTTCAGCCTCCACGAACGTCACATGGTGGCCGTCAACTGCCAGACTGACGCCCGTGACGAGGCCGACGTAACCGGCGCCTACGATCGTCACCCTCATGGCGGCGCGGCGTACCAGAGCAACGTGTTCATTCTTTGGCCAGCCGGTAGATCAAGGTAGGCAGCATAGGCTCGACCTGACGAAGGATGACGTCTGGCAGGTGACGCATCATGCGTGTCGGAGCAGACCGTGGATGTTCGAGATCCAGCGTAGTGCGAAGTGCCTCGACCCCCATTCGCACCGCTCTCAATCCCACATCCGCAAGCATTCGCTCGATCGTCCATACGTCAAGTGGCTCGCAGTCGTATTCGTCTCCCCGTCGAAACATGCGCAGATACGGGGTGCGCCAAGGCCGCGGCCAAATGCTCAATGCGAGAAGCCGATAATGCGGTTCGATCATGCGCCAGCGATTCGGAAACGCGAGGTACGCCATGCCAGTAGGCTTCATGACCCGGCGGACCTCCTCCAGATGTGAACGCTGGGCTCGTTCCGCACCGACATGCTCGATGACGTGGTTGCTTACAACCACGTCGAAGGTGGCGGAAGGAAAGGGCAATGTTGTGCCTTCCACGAGCCGAAAGGAATAGCCGTCGCGCTCTATTCTGTTGTCGATGGTATCGACCGCGTGAACGTCATGGCGCACAGGTCGCGTAGCCAGGTACTGCGCAATTCCCCCGGACCCACTGCCAACCTCCAGCACACGGAGCGGTAAAGTGGTCCGGTCCAGTCCGAGGAGGCGCTCGATCTTCGCACCTTTCAGGCGGCGGGAATCCAGGTCGAGGACGGCATGGCTGACAGGGTCCCTTAACTGGGGCTGCGCCCTAGGCTCAGGCACGGGCATGCATACGTCGGTCAGCCTCGCGTGAGGGGTCTGAGCGGTACACTTGAGTGAACCCTACCAGACGCCAGCCGAGGAGCGCCGTGAAGCTCGTCGTCATGATTCCAGCCTTCAACGAGGAGGCGACCATCGCTCGCGTAGTTCGGGAAATACCACGGTCCTTCCAGGGCGTCACCGCGGTGGAAGTCCTGGTCTGCGACGACGGATCGACTGACGAAACGGTTTCGGCAGCAATCGAAGCCGGGGCAGACCACATCGTCCGGCTCAGACGCAACTTCGGGCTGACGACAGCATTTAGTACGGGTTTGCAGGCCGCGCTGGCGCAAGGTGCTGACATCATCGTCAACACTGACGCGGATGGGCAGTATGACGCCCACGAGATTTCGAAGCTCATCGCACCCATCCTGGCCGGCGAGGCGGACATGGTGTCCGGCAATCGTCAAGTCGCCGATCTGACACACATGCCCAGGTCCAAGAAGTACGGGAATCGCCTGGGAAGCTGGATGCTCCGCACGGTGGCCTCCAGCCCGGTACTCGACGCGTCCAGTGGATTTCGCGCCTTCTCGCGGGAGTGCGCTCTACGGCTCAATCCCTTCATCGGTCATACCTATACGCACCAAACCCTGATTCAAGCGGCACACAACGGGCTCGTAGTCAAGGAGGTCTATGTCAGCTTCCGACGGTCGGCGCGCGAGGGCGGCCGCTCCAGGCTGATCGGTGGGGTCGGCACTCACGTGATCAAGTCCCTAGGCACCATCGTCCGTAGCCTGACGACGTACCGCCCGCTGGCGGTCCTCGGCCGCCTGGGGCTCGCTTTCGTTATCGGAGCCGGTGTCCTCGGGCTAATTCCGCTCGTCAACTGGATCCAGCAGGGCAACACCGAGGGCCACCTTCAATCCCTGATTGCGGCCGTCGCATTGGCGCTGGTCGGGCTGCAATTGCTCGTCCTCGCACTCCTCGCCGATGCGGTAAGCACGGTTCGTCGCCTCGTCGAGGAAGTGCTGTTCCTAACCAAGGCCGACCATTTCGGTCATCGACCGATCCTCTCGACAGGGCCGACCGAGTACGGGGATCCGGCTGATACGGTCGACGCCACTGCACCGATCCACGCGGACGCTGACCAGCCGGCGAAACAACCCGATCCGTTCATCGCTCGGTAAACGTTGCGCATCGCAATCGTCGGTCCAGTTCAACCGTACCGAGGCGGGGTCAGCCAATTCACTACGCGCCTCGCACAGGAGCTGAGCGGGGACGACCCAGTCCTAGTGCTGAGCTGGCGGAGGCAATACCCGTCGTACCTCTATCCGGGCTTGCACCAGTTCGACGCGTCCATCGGGCAACCGAGGGAGGTCGACGTCCGCTTCCTACTGGACTACCGCAATCCCTTCTCGCTGGCTCAGGCGGTCCGTGAGCTACGCGAGTGGCGGGCAGAGGTGGTCGTTCTAACATGGGCAACGACCTTCTCGGCGCCCTTCTACCTCGTGATCCTGATGCTCCTTCGCGCTATGACGCGCAGGCCCGCGGTCGTCGCGCTGTGTCACAACGTCCTCCCGCACGAACGACGCATGCTCGACCGACTCCTGTCCGCTGCTGTGCTGCGCAATGTGGATGCGGCCATCGTTCATTCGGCGAAGGAGGCAACCACGCTGAATGACGTTGCCCCGGACACGCCCGCCCATCATCTCGAGTTGCCGGAATTCGGACCAGTGGCTCACAACTACCCGGCAGGCGACGCTGTGGGCAAGGATGCTGAGCGCGTCGTCTTGTTCTTCGGATTCGTCCGACCGTATAAGGGACTGGAGCATCTCATCGAAGCCATGGCCTTGCTGGATCGACGCTTGGATGTTTCGTTGGTGGTCGCGGGGGAGTTCTGGGAACCTCGCCCGCGCTACGACCAGTTGATACGTGACCTTCAACTCGGAGATCGCGTCCGGGTGGTGGACCGATACATCAGCGACGCCGAGGTTCCAGAAGTCTTCGCTGCAGCTGACGTCGCGGTCCTTCCGTACGTCGAGGCTACCCAATCCGCTGTCGTGCGCTTGGCGTTCGCCAACGGCACGCCCGTCATCTCCACAGATGTCGGCGGGATATCGGAGGTGGTGGCGCATGGGCGCAACGGGCTCTTGGTTCCTCCGCGCTCTCCAGATGCACTTGCCAAGGCGATCGAGACGTACTTCCGGTCAGACCTGGGACCGGGGATGAGGTCCGCGATCGCGCGCCGCAGTCGTTCCGGCTGGCGAGACTATCGATCCGGACTGCGGCTTGCGGCCGTCTCACGTCGCCACCCCAGCGCCTGGCGAACCCGCTGAAGGTCGACCGAACCCACTTCACGCATCGCCACCAACAGGAGCATGCCGGCCGCTGCGGCCACCGCGTAACCGCCGACGAGCGTTGGTCCCCGAAGATCGAGGAATGCTAGGCCAAGACCCTCGACCAGGCTCGCCGCAACGACGCGAAGCAAGGTCCGACCCGGCACCACGCCCGGGAGCCCACGGGCGAACGCCGTGGTCATCGCGATCAGCGTAATCAGCGCACTGCTCGCCGTGGCGATCGCCGCCCCCACGGGACCGAAGGGCGGCACCAGGAGCGCATTTCCGAGCACCGCCAGACCGAGACCGCCGACCGAGATGACTGCGGGGAGACGTGCGCGGCCGATACCGGCCAGCGCTGCTGCAACGACAGAGACGATGGCCATGGCAGCCATCCCGGCCGCCAGGAGGGTCAATGCGGGCGCTCCCGCGGTGTACGGGGACCCGTAGACCAGCCCTAGTGCCCCGTCAGCGGTACATGCCAGCAACACCGCCGGCGGAACGACGACGATCATGGCTAGTCGCAACGACTGCCGGCCGGTCTCGGTAGCGGCAACGGCGCCGATTCGCAAGGAACCGGCAATCGCGGGCAGGATGAGGACCGACAAACCGGTCATGAGGAAGTACGGGATGCGCGCGATGTTCTGAGCGGCGACGTAGAGGCCCGCGTCGACGTCCCGAGGCGCGAGCGACTTCACGAACAGAATATCAATACTGAACTGCGCAACCGTCGCAACGGCGTAAACCGAGAGTGTGGCGGCAAGGCCGATCAATCCTCTCGCGTCTACTTGCCTCGAAGATCCGGCGTGCGGCCGGATGAAGCTCCCGAGGCATCCGACCACGGCAGCTGCCACGTAGCCGAGGACGGCGCCCGCAAGGTGAAGGGGGTAAGCCATGGCAATCACCGCGGTGGCCTTGGCGAGGGCGTACGCTGCCTGGGCCGATGCCTGTCGCGTGTAATGCCGGCGACCGTTGTGATACGCCTGGAAGATTGCAAAGGCTCCATACGGAGGAAGAATGAAAGCAGCGAGCCGAAGGGGCATACCGAGTGAAGGATCACCCAATATCCAAGCCAGCGGGTCGGCAGCCGCGGCGAGCAGGACAGAGATCCCGACACTCAGGGCCAGCTGGAGGTACAGCGCGCGCCACATCACGGCGGCGCCGAGCGCGGGTTGACTGGCGACGTAGCGCGCGACCGCCTGCGGGAGGGCCGCATTCTGCAGGACGTTGAGGATAGTGATAACAGCAATGATCGCTCCGAACCCGCCATAGGCCTCTGGACCGAGAACTCGGCCGATCCAGACGTTCACCGCGTAGCCGGATAGCACAAAGAGTGCAGCGGCAGCCGTGACGAGCACCACGCCCCGTCCGATTGGCTGGGACGGGGCCGGTGGCCCGCGATCCGGTGGTGGGGTCATGGGGGCGATGCCATCAGCTCGATGCCATGAATGAGGACCCCCAGCTGCCGAGTGTCCGAAGATCCGGGCAAGACAGTCGCGGGAACGAATGTATCGCTCGTGAGAACGATCTCGACGAAAGCCCCCTCTTGGAGCGGTGGATCGAACTCCACAACACCTGTCCATCCGCCTGCTGGGACGAGGACGTGCTGGTCCTTACCCGCCACACGCACGATTAGCCCGCCACCATTCGGCCCGCCGCTACCCAGGTCAATCCGCACGCCCATCGCCGGTCCGCCGATGATCGGCAGTCTCAGCATCGCAGTGCCGTCGGTCCACCTCTGCTGACGGTCTCCGGATGCTTCGACCTCATGAAAGCCGTCCTCCTCCACCAGCCAGCTCGGAGACGCCCCGAACCGGACGCCGACCGTGCGGACTCCCGTGATCGACTTTGCCGTCAATGAGAGTGTCGACTCAGCAACAAACGCTGGTGGCGGCTCGAGAGTCCGCGGCATGTACTCAAACGCGGTTCGGCGCGAGGCGATCACGTTGCTCGTGAAGAAGGGATCATCCAACGGAAAATCGGTGATGACGCTCACGGGCGCATCCGGCGACGCTTGCCGCAACCGTCGGAGGGCTTCAGCGCGGCCGGCGGAATGTACCGGATGGAGCGCTATCACCGGTACGTCGAACATCAGATAGAGCGGCAAAGGATATGGTCCAACCCCGCCGCGACTGAATAGCCCAAGGAACGGAACATCGGTTCCGAGGTCGGACGCAAACGATGTCAGCGTTCCGTGAGTGCTGAGCCGTTCGGGGACAAAGAACGCCGGTGTGCCTGCCCGCCAGGCCTGCGCAACGAGGGCAAGCACGAGAATCACAACAACGAGCACCCGCGCACGTGCAGGGAAGTGCCGAATGACGAACCACCCTCCGACACCCCCCAGAACCACCATGGCGGGCATAACAATCGGTATGAACCTCCGGATTGCCCAGAAGTGGTCCGGAAAGATCGACTGGTTCCAGAAATAGAGCGCGCTGGCGCCTCCGATGGCCAAGAGAACTGGCAGGCCTGCTGGCCATCGCCGAAGCGCAATCGTCGTGAGGCAAGTCCAAGCGGAAATGCCCAGCCAGACGACGGGAGGACCCACGTACCCGGCCAGGTTGACCATGGCGTCTTCTACGTGGCTTCGCGTGCCATCCAACCTATGTCCGGGCGAGTCGAGCAGGTCGAAGGGCTCCAGGTGTGGTCGGATGAAGTAGGCGAAGATCGCCAGGGAGGCAGTCGCAGTAACGGCGAGCGCCAGGAACGGGAGCGAGCGGACCATGGCACCCAGCGCGCTGCGAACCGGCGGCAGTTGGACCGCGACGTAGAGGATGCCGGCGGCAGCGGTGAGCACGCCGATGAGGCGCAGCTGAACACTCAGCGACGACCAGTACGGTTCTGAGAACACAGCGTAATACGCAGCTGCCATGAAGGCTCCAGGCGCAGCGGTGGCGAGAAACGGCACGTATCGCCGCACGCCGAAGCGTTCTTCGTCCGTGGCTCCGGCCAACGTCATCCCCAGCACCAGCAGTGGGAGGACGATCAGGACGTCGATGCGGACGAAGCACGCCACGCTGATGAACACTCCCGACCATGCCAGCCGGAACGTCGAGCTCCCACCGGGTGTAAGCAGCAATGCAAACGCACACCAGATCAACAGCTGGCTGAGGATTTCGGTGAGCGTGTTGCGAGCGACCCACACCTGTCCCGCGTTGAACGCCAGGAACAGGGTCATGATCGCTGCCATGGGCGCCGGAAGCAATGTTCGGGCGACTGTGTGGACAGCGAGCGCGGAGAGCGGCGCAAGGACCGCGTTCAGGCGAATCAGCGCATCGAACCCGCCGAGGGCGAAGGCCTGTGCCAACCACGCGGGAAAGAGGTGTCCGAACTGCACCGTCTGCGTCGGTTTCGTGTCGTACAGTCCGGCAAATCCGACCCATCCCGGCGGCAAATCACCGGGGGTCACCCCGACGGGATAGGGGACATCCAATCGTCCGTGCTCGGCGATGAAGGTCCCGAGTGCCGCGTACACGGCCATGTCGCGGCCAGTGATCGTCGGGTCTGCCGGAAGCGCAAGGTACAGCCCGCTGGCCACCAGAAGACCGATGAACAGCACACCGTCCGTCCATGACGGTCGCAGGCGCGGCATCCTGAGAGAACGGCGCGTACGAAACGCCCATAAGGCAACGACCAACCACCCGCCGAGGCCGATTAGCTCGGGCCGGTAGAGGCCGAGAACCACGAGACCGAGCAACGGGACGGATGCGACGGCCAGCCCGGCCGCAATGGTCACCGGAGCCATGGCCCAGCCCGCGATGCCGAGGCGCCCGGCCGGAGCGACCCAGTAACCGATGATCGGGAGCGCGACGAATACCCCGGTCGATGCGATTTGCGTCAGCGTCATGCCGGCGGCTGCGGTGGCGGCTCTTGCGCCAGCACACTGCCAAACCCCGCGTCCTTGAGGAGGGTGCGCCATCGGGAACGGAAGGCCGACGTTGCGAAATTCTCAGCGTGCGCGCGAATTCCTGCAGGATTCCAGTCAAAGTCATCGAGCTGACGAATGGCGGACCTAAGTCCATCCACTGATGCATCGTCGGTGAGGATCCCGGTCACCCCGTGGAGCACCGTCTCACGAGCGCCTCCGCCTCGGTACGCCACGACCGGCTTGCCGGCGGCCATGGCCTCGACGGGTGCGATTCCGAAATCCTCCACGCCGGGCACGAGATACGCCCGACAGCGTGAGAACAGGTCGAGAAGCTCCGACCTCTCGACCCGACCGACAAACGAGACCGATGGCCCGGCTGCCGCACGCAGCCGTTTAAGTTCCGGTCCGTCTCCAGCAACGATCAACCGGACCCCCAGCGCCGTGCAGGCCGCGACTGCGACGTCGATTCGGCGGTACGCCAAGAGCCTGGCCGCAACCAGGAAGAAGGCCCCCACCTCTGAGCTGAGTGCGATTTCGTGAACGGGTACGGGGGGGTGAATGACGTGCGCGGCACGTCGCCGCCAAAGGCGCTCGATTCGATCTCTCACTGTTTCGGAGATGGCAATCAGCGTATCCGGCCGCTTTGCGGTCCTCACATCCCACGACTTCATGGCCGGCTGGATCGCTCGCGCTCCGACGCGCGCCACCGACGAGTGGCTCGAACGATCAAGGTACGTGTCCAGATCCCAGGCATAGCGCATGGGCGTGTAGACGTAGGAAAGGTGGACAGCGTCCGATCGCGTCCGCACGGCTTTCGAGAATGCGATCGAACTGCTCAGGACCAGATCGGCGTTGATTCTGAGCTGTTCGAAGTAGGCGGCATACACCGGGTAGAGCACTCGAAAGTTGTTCGGCTTCCACGGAATTCTCGCCAACGGCCACGCTCGCACCCTAGCCGGGTCCAGGCGATCGCCGAAGACCTCAGCATCGAAGTAACTGGTGTAGACGGGGGCGTC
>JAHWJF010000459.1 GCA_019348515.1 Chloroflexota bacterium
GACGAGTGTCGAGTAGGCGCAGATCACGCATGATCAAGAAGTACGGAATAGCCGTCGCGATGGCCGGATACATCCGCGTCAGTAGCATCCAGAAGGCGAGAATTCCATTCAGTTTGAACGGGAAGCGGGCACGGGCCAGGCTGTAGGCCGCCAGCGCTCCGATGAACACGGCCAAGGCCGTCGACGTCAGCGTAATAATCACCGAGTTCGCGAAGAAATGGCCCAGATTCTGCTGCTCGAAGAGCACGCGGTACCCCTCCAGCGTCCAGGCCGGCGGGATGATCTCGGGCGGATACGCCAGGTAGTCGACCTGCCGTTTGAAAGAGGTCGTCACCAGCCAGAAGAACGGCACGATGGTGATGGCGAGGGCCAGACCGATTGTCGCCCAGCGGAGCAGTGCCCACCCCAACTCCGACGAGCGGGAGCGCGCCCGGGCGCTCCGGGAGCGAGACATACCGACCGGCGAGCGGGAAAGCGTGGTTGCCGTCATCGATCTCTATCCTCAATGATCGCGCCAGGCAATTGGGATGTTTTCGCTTTGCCGGCATGCACGCTCATTCGACACGCCCTGCTCTCGCCCGCAAACGGACCATCACGATCGAGATTCCAACGATAACCAGCAGAAACATCCAGGAGGCCGCCGCGGCGCCGCCAATATTGAAGTAGCGCAGTCCCTGCTTGTAAATGTACGAAGAGAGCATCTCTGTCGCGTAACCGGGCCCACCTCCGGTGAGGACATAGATGGTGTCGAAGACCTTAATGGCATCCATGAAGCGCAGCAGCGCCGTCACCAGCAGGACCGGTGTCAGCATCGGCAGGGTGATATACCGGAAAATCTGCCAACGCGACGCGCCATCGATCTGAGCCGCCCGGAACGGCTCCCCTGGCAACGAAGCCAGCGCCGCGGTGAGGACGATCATCACAAATGGCGTCCACTGCCAGATATCTACCAGCATGACGCCCGCGAATGCCCAGAACGGATCGACGAACCAGAACACCGGGCCCAATCCGATCAACGACAGCAGATGATTGACCAACCCTCTGTCGAAGAGCAGGATGCGCCAGAGCACCCCGACCACGACCGGGGTCATGATCATCGGTACTAACAGGATCGACCGCGCTACCCGTATTCCTCCACCACCGCTCGTCAGCGCCAGCGCCAGCGCCAGCCCCAGGAGGATCTCGACCGCCACGGTCCCGACGCCGAACAACGCGGTATTGAGAGCAGATGTGCGAAAGACCTCATCGGCCAGAGTCGCCTGGTATTCACCGAGTCCTACCCACTGCGGATCGGTGTTCGGCCTGTTCATGAACCAACTGTGGAAGCTCAGCCAGAACGTCCGCGCCAGCGGGTAGATACTGGTGAAGGCCAGAAAGATGACCGCCGGCAGCAGGAACAGCACGAAGACTGGCGATTCGGTCCAGCGGGCGGATTTGCGCCGGCGTCTTGCCGGCGACGAAACGACTGCCAAGAGATTCCCCTCCGCCTGCTTCCTCCGCGTCGCCAACTCGGTGCCCCGGGGCGGAATCATCTCCACCCCAGGGTCGTGGCGATACTGACGCTACTCGATGTAGGGCGCCATCGGCGGATTCTGGTCGAGCAGCCGGTTCCATTCGTCGGCAATCGTCTGCAAGGTTCCCATTGGGTCCGCACCCTGGTAGACCGTCTTTTCAAGCTCCTTCTGCAGCACATCCCAGGCGGCCGGGAACTGCGGAATGCGCCAGATCGGCTTACCAGCTTCGATCGCCGCCAGAATCTGCGGGTACTCAGGGTAGAGCTCGGTGAGCTCGGGATCTGACCAGGTCGCAAGCCGTGGGGAGCCGATACCGAACTCGAGGGCGAACCGCTTCGCGTTCTCCGGAGACGTGTACATCTTGATCCACTCCCAGGCCAAATCCTGTCGCGGCGAGGTCTGGGGAATGGCGAGGTTCCAGAGACTCAGCTCGGAGGGTCCAGGGAACGGCGTGAGTGCCCACTTGCCGACGATCTCCGAAACTGATTCATCGCGGGCATCGGCGCGGATAAACGACGGCCATAGCTCGGCCTGAGCCAGCTCGCCGGTGAGCACCGCGTTCTTATGCGTCGGGATGTCCCAACCCGGCATTCCCTCGGGCGCGTACTGCAGGGCGTCCCGGAGGAGTTCGATGGCGTTCACCCCAGCCTCATTGACGAAAGCCGGCCGCCAGTTCTCTTCGCACAATGGCTGACCGGACTCCCAGTAGCGGCTGATCCACGAGCCTTGGAGCTGTTCGCCCAGTCCCACCCAGGACGCGCCATAGACTCCGTCCCCGGTCAGCTTCGCCGCGTTGTCGTTGTATTCCTGCCAGCTCGCCGGAACGCTCGCGCCGGCCTCGTCGTAGAGGTCGGTGCGGTAGAGGATACCCATGGCGTCGTTGGCGTTCGGTATGCCGTTCCGGTTGCCCTCCCAGAGACCGTTCAGCACCCAGACATTGGGGATGAAATCTTCGCCATTGATGGCATCCCGTTCGATGTACTCGTTGAGTGGTACCAGGTACGGGGCGAACTCTCCGTCCCATTGGCCCGCGACATCGATGACGTCATAGGCGCCGGTCTGCGTCACCAGGTCGTTCGCGGCGTTGTCGTGCAGGTTCTGATAAGGGAAGGCAACGACCTCCACCGTGGCTCCGGTGGCCTCCTCGAACTCCGGCGCAATCAGCCGCGCCGCCTCGTCGTAGGTGCCGGACTGCATGTACAGGACGGTCAACTTCTCGCCCTGGAACCGCCGGGGCGCGAAATAGGGGGCGGCGACCGTCGGGCGCAACGAGCCGGTCGCGGCAATCGTCCCGGCCGCAACGCCACCCGCCTGCATCAGTTTCCGCCGGGAGACCTTCGAGGTGAAGAGTCTACTGTCCTTGTCCACAGGAACTCCTCCTTTGTGAATTCACGTACCGGCGCTCACGTTGATCGCCGCGCCGTTATTGTCCACGATACGCATGTCTCCCGCCGGGCTCACGAGCCTATTTCGGAACCATCCGACATGCCCTCGTGGCGGAGGAGGAATCCTCCATCAACGAGCACGGTAGCGCCGGTGATGTAGCTTGCCTCCTCGGAGGCCAGAAAGGCAACAACCGCGGCCACCTCTGCCGGGCGACCAAAGCGACCGAGGGCTGTCGATCGCCGCTGCCGTTCCCGTTGTTCGGGTGTGTAGGCGTCACGCTCGCTTGGCGGCGCCTCCTCGACGATTGGTCCAGG
>JAHWJF010000071.1 GCA_019348515.1 Chloroflexota bacterium
ATTTCTCCACGGTGCCAGATAACTGCACCGACGCCGGAGGGCCCTTGTGGTCCGATCCACTCGTCCACGAGGGTCAAGGCCCGATCCATCAATTTCGCCACCGTAGCCTATTTCGCCTTCCCGAAAGACCGCACCGTCACCGCATTTCCACGTCCGAACCAGGCACCGGCCCTCGAATACTGGGCTATGATGCCATCCGATGCGAGATCACCGCGACAGGCAGATGAGCAGATCAGGTGCCGATGGAAACGAGTGTTCGAAACTGGAACCTTGCGGTCTTTCGAGATGCGGGGGCCGCGAGCGAGGCGGCCGCGGACGTGGTCGCGACGACAGTTCAACGTAAATCGAACCCCGCAATCAGCCTCCCCACGGGTAGTACGCCGCTTGGAATGTTCGACATCCTGTCCGCGCGAGTTGCCCGCAGCGAGATCGACTTTTCAGACGTCGATATCTTTTGCCTGGATGAGTACGTTGGCGTGAGCCTTGATGATCCCACTAGCCTCACCCGTTGGCTGTGGGACGCGCTCCTGCATCGCATCGGCGTCAAACCCGAGCAGGTCCACGCGCTCCCCTCGACAGCGTTCGATCTCTCCGCCGCGGCAACAGCCTACGATGAGGCGATTACGGCCCGCGGAGGACTTGACCTGGCGGTGCTGGGGCTTGGTCCGAACGGTCACATTGGCTACAACGAGCCCGGATCCGAAGCAGACTCGCGCACCCGAGTCATCTCTTTGACCCCCGAGTCGGTCAGTCAGGCGTCGTCCTACTGGGAGGGCGCGGTTTCGATTCCAGATAAGGCCATGACGATCGGCGTCGGTACGCTCCTGGAGTCCAAGCGCATCGTGCTGCTCGTTACGGGCGGCGCAAAGGCTGAGATTCTGCGGCGTGCGCTTGAAGAACCAATGGGTGCTGACGTTCCGGCGTCCTGGCTGAGGCTTGCGGGATCACGCCTCCAAGTCGTCGCCGACGAAGAAGCCGCCTCTAGTCTCTCCAAAGAGGTTGCCGGGTGACCTGCGTTTGTTGTCGGAGAGGAGGCGCCTGCCATGAGTGACGAACCCGAGCTCAAGCCCTTGAAACCGATCCGCCGGTTCGATGTATTTGCGGAGACCAAACGCCTAGAAGCCATCGCGCACGGGGAACCCGACGATGTGGCGAAGGGCTATGGAATCAGGATCGCGAAAATCGTCGCCAGCAGGCGATTCGGTGGAGGATCCGCCACCACGTCCCAGCAGCGAAAGAAGGACCCTTCGGAGTCTGATTCGTCGGTCGAGAGCCGCTTTGGCGGCGAGGACGGCGGCAAGTTCCGAGCCATCGACGGCGAGCTTCAATCCGATGCCACCTTCGACCACGAGATCATCGACCGCATGGGATCTGAATTTTACGAGGTGGTGTTCCAACCGGCCATCCATGAGGCATTAGCCAATGGACGCAAGTACGAACAGATCAGGGACACGATTCGCAAGGACTGGAAACCGGCTCGCTAACGCCGCCGGCTGCTCCGGCGCCGTGGTGGCTGAGACGGCTGTGGTGGTTCCACCGGGACGTCGACGGCAGGGGCGGTGTGCCGTGCCGCAGTGGGAGTTCCGCGACGTGCGGGCGAAAGTGCAACGCCGCCTCCATTGAGCCAGATCGCCTTGTAGGCAAGAGCGGCGATCAAGCCGCCGATGATTGGCCCGACCCAGTAGACCCACCAGTTTGTGAAATCTTGTTGAACGAACGCCGGTCCGATCGCCCGTGCCGGATTCATCGCTGCGCCGGTAATGCGGCCACCGGTCAGGATGTCCATGGTGATAATCAACCCGATTGCCAGGGGAGCGATCGCCCTCGAACCACGCGGGTCCACCACCGTACCGAAGATGACCAGGACCAGGAAGAACGTCATGAGTACTTCCATGATCAACGCGCCGCTGACCGAGACATCAGGACCGAGCCCGGGCAGTCCGAGATTGACCCCGGGATTGTTTCGTCCCATCGGTCCCAGCGCCGGAAAGATCAGCGTCAGGACGCCCGCGCCCGCGGTCGCCCCGAGGACCTGCGCCACAATGTAGCTGGCAGCGCGCGTCACGCCAATTTCACCGGTCGCCAGCATCGAGATCGTCACTGCCGGATTGAAATGCCCACCGGAGATGTGTCCAAGGGCCGCGATCATGAGCCCGATGGCTAGTCCGTGCGCCAGCGCTACGGCAACGAGATTGCCACCGTCGCTCAGATTCTGAGTCGAGATGATTGCGCCGACGCCCGCCACGACTAACGTGAATGGACCGAGAAACTCGGCTAACGCCGCTGCCCACAGATCCCGATCGCCCACACGTCCCTCCCCAGCTCGGGGTTTACCCGTCGGCAGGTTCCCCAACCATTCTGGGCGCCATCAAGTGCGCCGTGCGTTGGATTGTATGGGTGCCCAGTGTCACTCGCAACGCTACCGTCGAAGCGGCAGCCACCCTCAACCCAGGATCTCTGGGACTTGGACCCAACGAGATTTAGTCGCCCGCGGCAACCATACGGGTCCTGACTCAATCTCGCAGCAACGACTACTAGGTGGCAGGGGCGACGGTCGGGGCCGTCTGGCCAGGTGCCGGCGTCGGTTGCCCTTGTTCGGGTGCAGCGCCTGGGGGCGGAACCGTCGTCCGCACCTGTGGATTCGCTGGACGTTCCGGCAACAATTGGGCCGAGGATCCGGCTCCGGTCACCGCGAACGCAAGCGATCCGAGCGGCCGGTCATCGGCGAACACGAAGGCTCCGTATTGACCGGGAGCGACGTCTGCCGGCAGGCTGACGGGGAGGGCGAGCCAGCGGTCGGCGGCGCCCGGGTCGACCGCGACTTCCGGCGCTGCAACGTCGTTACCCCAGGAGTCGGTCACAACCGCGCGAACCACTTGGCCCACGGACAATCCTGTCACCCGGATGGCGACGTAGAGCGTACCCACGCCCGCGGGCACGCTTGCGTAACTCCCGTCCGGCGTGCCATCAGCCCGAAATCCAAAGGTAATGGCGATTTCTCCGAGGGCAGGCGCTGGAGGTTCTGTAGGTGACGGGGTGCCAGTCGGAGGGAAGTAACGCTGCACGATGCGGGTCGCTTGCTGCGCCGCCAGCTGATCCTCCAACCCCGCGTCACGAGCCTGGTCCAGCGCTGCCTCATGCGCTGCACCGGAGGAGCACCCTAGGAGAATCAGGGAAACGGCGAGGACGGTCACGGTCCATCGCCCTATGCGATCAATCCGCCGCCGAATCCCGAGGCGCCCTGTACGGACCAAACGCGTCCTGATACTCATCGGCGACTTCGACAGCGGACTTGTGAACGTAGATTCGTGTGGTTGCGGGCGAAGCATGTCCAAGAATTGTCTGCACCGTCGATTCACGCACCCGTCGGCGCACGAGCTCGGTTGCCAGCCCATGCCGGAACGAATGCGGCGTAACGTCACTCTCGACCCCGGCCGCTTCCGCCAAGCCGGCAACGATGTGCTCGACGGTGCGCGGGCTGATCGCGGAACCAGGGATGCCAATTCTATCCCGGCCGCTAAAGGCTGGTAACGCGCCAGCTCCTCGCAATGGGTCCCCTCGCAGCGACCAGTAGGCAGTCAACGCTGATGCCGTTTCTCCGTCAAAGTGTACTGTTCGGCTCTTGCCGCCTTTTGCGCGATAGATGCTCGCCGCGCCGTCGCTCAAATCGACATCGCGTCGCCGTAGGGCACAGAGCTCCGAAACCCGCACTCCCGACCTAAACAAGAACCGGAGCATTGCGCGCACCTTGAGCCGTCGAAGCTCAAGATGCGCCTTCTCCTCCCTGGGCAACGTATCGATGTAGGCGATGATCTCCTCGAGGTCCGAGAGGCGTACATCGGGTGGCGGCGGAGTGAAGCGCGGCATCATCGCCGAAATCCGTGTCTTGATTCGGTCACCCGCGAGGTCCGGGTTCAGATCATAACTCGTCAGATACGAACAAAACTTGCGCACCGCCGAGATGTTGTTTTGGGCGGTCCGCATCTGCGACACCTCCTCCGGTGTTCGGATGTCCGAAGGAACCAGGATTGATGCGAACGACGTCACATGATCCGGCCGCAATGCCGAAACCGGCGCCTGCTCAGGATCGATTCCCTCGTGCTGGGACAGGTGACGGAGAAACTTGGCAATTCCGTGCCAATAGGTTTTCTTCGTCCTCGGTGCAAGCCGTAGATCGCCGAAAAAGAGATCGACGGCGGCGGCGATCGTCGGCCCATCGCCGGCCTCGTCTCGGGTCATCGGCGAGCGATGCGCGCCCGATTCCGGTTCGCTAATCACATCACTGGGCGTTGCCTGTTGCAGCATCCGCTGTCTCTTTCCTCCGAGTGGGACTCGGGCCGGGAAAATGAACGAGCGGGGCAACGGGTGTACGTTCACTCTAACACGTTCGGATCGGCGGCCATCTCTCGCTCTCTGTCGATTCGCGCCCTCCGGGTCAGCGCTGGCGGTACCGCTCGATTAGACCGACCATGTCTCCATGAAACTGGCCATTCGAGACAATGCGGGTGATCCCAGCGGCTTTCGCCGCGCGCCTGCTCTCGACGTCGACGTGCGGGCCGAACGCCAACGTCGGCGCCAACGCAACATCCCCGCGGCCCAACGTTTCCCCGATGACATCCCAGGAGACCGGTCCGTTCATGTCGATGATGCCGATCGCAGCCGACTCCCGGTGCTCGAGGAGCGCGTCAACGAACTCGCCGGCATTCCCAACGAATTGCGACCGGAGGCCGAGGCTGTCCAGCGCGCTTCTGATGCGCGATCCGAACAGGAGATCTCGATTCAGAACGATGCAGACAGTTGGACTCCGATCGGTCGATTCACTCATGGGTCTCTGATGCTCCCGGCTCAAGATCAGCTTGCGCCGTTTGAATGGGTTTCGCCATAGATAGGCAACGTGAAGCATGAATTCCTGTGCTACGATCCCCGCCGGTCTACCGCATTACACGCCGAACGACGTGTCGGAATCACCTCGCGCGCGCTCCTAACTTCGGCGCGCCCTGCAGGAGTGGTCCCAAGTGGCGAAAACAAACAGCGGACGAGCGTCGGGCCGGCGACTCCCAGTCGACTATATGACGAGAACCGAACGCGTGCGAGCCGCGGTTAACGGCGCCGAGCTGGACCGTATCCCAGTCTGCTTCTGGCACCATTTTCAGCCCGAGGGCTCCGGCCGGGCCATGGCGGAGGCGACCCTCCGCTTTTTCGACGAGGAGTTCGATCTCGACATCGCGAAAGTCATGCCCGACCTCCCGTATCCGTTTCCTAAGAACTCAATAACATCGGTTGAGGACTGGCGACTCATCGAACCGATCGATCCTGTCCGATCCCGCTTTTTTCGGGAACGTGCCGAGGCGATTGCTCTTCTCCGGGACGCACTTGGCTACGACACCCCGGTCATCATGACCGTTTTCAGTCCCCTCGCGGAGGCGATGTACGCGGCTCGCGATCGAGAGCAGTTTCTGACCCACGTGCGAGAGCAGCCCGTCGTCATCCACGATGCTCTCGCCACAATTGCCGAGAACCTGGCGGCACACGCGCGTGATGTCATCGATGCAGGGGCCGACGGCGTTTTCTTCGCGCTGCAGGGCTGCTCTCGGAGCATCATGTCCGAGCAGCAGTACAAGGAGTTTGGCCGGCCATACGACCTCATGGCGCTGCGCGGTGCTTCGAGCGGCTGGCTGAACATTCTCCATGTCCACGGCGAAAAGGATTTGATGTTCGACCAGGCGCTCGACTACCCGGTTCAGGTGCTCAGTTGGTCGGATCGATTAGCGGGACCAAGTCTTCGTGAAGCTCGAGTCAAGACGAGCAAGTGCCTCATGGGCGGCTGGAACGAGTTTGGTGCCCTTCATCAGGGACCGGAGGACCAGATCGAAGCCGAGGCACGAGACGCACTGGCGCAAACTGGGGGCCGCAAGCTTATCTTGGCCAACGGCTGCTCGGTGCCGGACGACACCGACCACCGATGGCTCGAGATAGCTCGGGCGGTTGTCGAAGAACTACCCGCAAGCTGAGACGCCGCGCGGCGAACGTGATTGTCTCGCACCACCTTTGCGTCAATCTTCTACGCCCGCTCCCGCCTCCGCCTTCTCCCGCTTCTCCATGATGTTCGTCGAATGGCCGGCGTCCAGGCGCGCTTTCGGATCATAGAAGGTGACCGCGTGGTTCACGGCGGTAACGGCTTCCGCCGCGCCAGTCACGATCAGCTTGAACTTGGCCGGGTAGGTCACGACGTCGCCCGCTCCGTAGACGCCCGGGATTCCTGTCTCCATCGTCGTCTTGTCGGTGACGATCTGGTTGCGTTGCAACTCAAAACCCCATGACTTCATCGGGCCGAGATCCGCCACGAAACCGATGGCCACAATCAGGTCGTCCGCGGGGATGGTGCGCTCATCGCCGGTTCCGTTCTTGAATGTGACCGCCGCCAAACGGCCATCTTCCCCCTCATGGATCGCCGTGATCTCGCAGCCCGGGTAGTTGACGTCGACCGTCGACTCCTCCAACTGGCGCACCGTGGCCTCGTGAGCTCTGAATTTCGACCGGTGGATCAACGTGACTTGAGTGGCGACGGGTTCCAAGGTCACTGCCCAATCGACGGCCGAGTCCCCGCCGCCGACGATCACGACGTGCTTGTCGCGAAAGTCCTCCACCCGCTTCGCGAAGTAGTGGACGCCTTTCCCTTCCAGCTCGCGCAGTCCCGGCACGGCGAGACGCTTCGGTTCAAATGCGCCAACTCCGGCGCAGACGATGACTGTCCGGCTCCAGCGATCGCCTTTGGTCGTGCCGAGTCGGATCAGCCCGTCGGCTAGTACTTCCAGCTCCAGGACTTGCTCATTCAACCGTATCGTCGGATCCCCCTGCCGCGCCTGAATGTCGCAATGCGCGACAAAATCCTTGGCAAGAACCCGCGGGAACCCAATAACGTCATAGATGTACTTTTCGGGGTAGATCGCCGTCAGTGCCCCGCCCGGTTCCTCGAGGGCATCGATTACCTGGGTGCGCGCTCCTCGTAAACCGGCATAGAACGCCGCGAACTGCCCCGTCGGGCCGGCGCCGATGATGGTGATATCGAAGATGTCGTCGCCCGGAATTGCGCGCGGTGGATCGAGAATTGCGCGCGGTGCGTCGGACATGATTGCTGACTCCTAGCCAGGGGATGCCACGTACGGCGTCCCCATTCAGTACCGGCATGGATTCTAGCACCGCCCTTCCCGGTACCCTCTCGATGCGGCTGTGCGCATAGCACAATCGCGACGCGACCACGGACCGACCCACAATTGAAGTCGCCGCGACCGGTAGAATGCTCCGCAACAGGGAGTTCGATTGACCATAACGGAGATGTCATGACCCTCCAAACTGAGGCTACTCAACCCGCCGGCCTAGAGTCGCTGCTCTCCCGCCGTGCGCGGCACGTCGGCTCTGATCCGCTGTTGCAAGGAATGGACCGGGTTGGACAACGCATCTCATTCATTTTCGGCTTCCCTGATCCGGCGTCACTACCGGCTGATGAAGTCGCCTCGACTACGGCGGACGTGTTGCGCGAGCGTGGCCGTGCCGCCCTTCAGTACGGAGACAACGCGGGGTACTCCGGCCTGATCGATGCGCTGATCGCGAAGCTGGCGCGCGACCAGGGGATCGAAGCTAAGCGCGACAATATCCTCATCACAGCTGGCGGCTCACAGGCCCTCGACTTGCTCCTCGACGCTTTGGTCGACTGGGGTGACACCATCGTGAGCGAGATGCCAACGTGGCTTGGAGCTGTTCAAGCGTTCCGCAATGTGGGCGCCAACATCGTCTCGATCCCGGTTGACCACCAAGGGATCGACGTGGCGGTGCTGGCACGGGAACTTGGTCGCCTGCGTGATATGGGTGTCACTCCGAAGTTCATTTATGCCAACGCCAACTTTCAGAATCCAACCGGGGCCACCATGTCCCGGCGACGGCGGCAAGAGTTGCTCGCGCTCGCTCGCTCGGCGAATACGCTGCTGATTGAAGACGATGCGTACTTTGATCTGCGTTACGAAGGCGAACCGCTTCCGACCATCTATTCATTGGATCACGACGGCACGGTCGTCTATATGGGCACCCTGTCGAAGACTATGGGCCCCGGCATGCGGTTGGGCTGGATCGTTGGCCCGCCCGAACTGGTCCGACGCGTCTCCGCGTTGAAGGTGGATGGCGGCACAAATGTGTTTGGCGCACACGTAGCCGCGGATTGGTTGCCGGAGCGACTACTCCCACATGTACAGCGCCTACGCGAGGTTTACCGCCGCCGTCGCGACCTGATGATCGCCGCCCTAGAACAGCACATGCCACCCGGGTCGACGTGGACCGTTCCGGACGGCGGCTTTTTCATCTGGGTAACACTACCGGAAGAGATCGATACCAAGCGGATGCATCCGCAGGTGCAGGAGCTTGGTGTCGAGTACCTTCCGGGTCCCGCCTGCTTCGCTGAAGGAACGGGCGCCAATCAACTCCGCCTGTCGTACTCGTTCGTCGAAGATGATCTGATCGAGCCGGGCATCCGGGTCATCGGCGAGGTGGCTGCCGCGGAGCTTCGGGAGGCACGGGGTGCAGTCTAGGTGTTCAGCAGTGCTCGGATCAGCGAGCCGCTCAGGGCGAGGCGTCTGGTGACCTCGGCGCGGTGGTAAAACTCTACGCTAGCCTGACGAACCTAGGCCGCTTGCGTAGGGTTGTCCAAGCGGAATAGCATGGGCAGAGCACTACAGATCGGGATCTGGCCGGCCCGTGTTCCCGGCAGTGCACTAGAAACGTCGGCAGTTCGATTGGCCACGCCGTTCGCGCATCGCAACAATTCAGAACCAGCGAACACCGAGCTGGCATTCGTCGTGGAGGTTTGGAGTGGAAGACGCTCGCGTAGATCGCTTGTTTTCGCTCGCTCGGACCGGTCGTCTGGGTCGTCGCCAGCTCCTGGAAACCGGGTTACGCCTCGGACTCGCATCCCCAGTGATCATGTCCTTGATCGAGGCGGCCCCAAAAACCGCGAGCGCAGCGCCAGTGACGCCTGCCCAGCGCGCTAATCCACGCGTACAGGTTCAGGAAGAGTCCAGCGGCACGCTCGTCATCTTGTGGACTTCCGGTACCGAGGATATCGACCCGCATTACACCTACTCGGAGCTCGCCTCGGCGGTTGCTCTCATGGTGTATGAGATGCTCCTGAAGCTCAAGGGGGACAGCACTGACGAGTTCGAGCCTATGCTGGCCGAATCATGGGAGGTCAGCGAGGATCAGTCGACCTATACGTTCAATCTGTACCCCGATGTGATATTCCACGACGGGACGCCAGCAAACGCTCGGGCGGTGAAGGATTCCTATACCCGCTGGATCGAACTTGAAGGGTCCCCCGTCAACGTTATTACCCGCTTCTGCGATTCGCCAGACAAAATGGAAGTCATCGACGAGACCACGTTGCGCTTCAACCTCGGCAGCCCGCAACCACTTTTCCTGGCGGCGATGGCGTCATCCTACGGCCCGATGGTGATTAGTCCCACCGCCCTCGCCGAGAACGCAACCGAGGACGATCCCTACGCTCATGAATGGGCGAAGGCGTTCGCCGTGGGTAGCGGCCCCTACGTCCTGGAGTCAAACTCGGTAAGCGAAGGAATCACGTTGGCGAGATTCGATGGCTACCATCGAGGCTGGGAAGGCAACCACTTCGACGGGGTCATCTTCCGCGTCGTCCCGGAAGACGCGACGCGTCGGCAGCTGCTCGAGCGGGGCGAGGCGGACGCGGCGACGAGCAACTTGACGATCGACGCGCTCGAAGCACTTCGCAACAATCCTGCAGTTCAGGTCATCGAATACCCGACGGCGGCTGTCAGCTGGGCCATCATGAACGCACCACGGCTCCTCGGCAAGGAGGTCCGGCAGGGGTTCTCGTATGCGTTCCCGTACGACGATGTTCAGAACGTCGTCTACAAGGGCCTGCTCACGCGATCCGGCCCGATCCCCGACAGTGTGCGCGGTTACGACCCCGACGTTTTCCTCTATCAGACCGACCTAGACAAGGCGAAAGAGCTCATCCTCTCGGGTGGCTTCAAGGAGGGGGATGTCTTCGAGTACATGGTCGACGCCAACGAGGAGACACAGCAGACGGTAGCCCAACTCTTCCAGGCCAACGTCCAGGAGATGGGATTCAATCTGGAGCTCATCTCGGTCGACTACGCCACCATCGAGTCGACCGTATATGGAGACGCCCCACCCGAGGAGCGTCCGCACTTTATTGGTGGTTGGGGCTGGTGGCCCGACTACAACGACCCGTGGAATCAGCTCTGGCCGAACTTCACGGAAGCCAATATCGGCGGCGGCGGATCAAACGGAGGCGCGTGGGTAAACCAGCGCTTCGAGGAGATCATGGCGGAGGCGGAACACTTCGAGAGCGAGGAGGAACTCGATGCGCTGATGAAGGAGGCGCAAACTATCCTGACCGAGCAGGATCCGCCCGTCAACTACTTTGGGCAACGGGTCGACTTCCCTCTTCTTGGTGCCGACATCCAGGGCTTCGTCCCGAACCCGCTGTACCTCGAAGCCTACAACGTCTACGGCATGTCGAGGGTCTCGTCCTGAATCGGCATCACGGGATTGAACGCACGGTAGCAACCGCGCCCGCGACCCCGGGGATCACGGCATGCTCGTCCGGCTAATTGTTCGAAGACTGATCTTTATGAACTTCGTGCTCTTCGGACTCTCGCTGGTGACTTTCGGACTCTCACACGTCATCCCCGGCGATCCCGCGCGGCTCATGGCCGGCCCTCGCGCTG
>JAHWJF010000460.1 GCA_019348515.1 Chloroflexota bacterium
CGGCACCAACAGCCCTGGGCTTTCGCGGCGGCGTTGGTGCGCGTCGCGGCCGTCGCTATCCTGGCGATCGTGACGAGCCGCACTGATCCAACGGAGCTGTCCCAATCGGCACGACCGCTCATTCTCACCTTCTTTCTCTGCCTCATCGTGTTCTCGCTCGCCGGTGGATTCGGCAGTTTGCCGGGCGCCGCACTTCTCCGGTCGTCGATTCCGAGCGAATCCTGGGGAGCTTTTGTCCGGCAGCGCGCCGCCTGGTCAGCGCTGCTATGCGTCTTCGCGGCATTGGTGGCCGCACGCGTACTCGGGCTGAATGGACTGACCTTCCCAAGCAGCTACGGCCGCCTTTTTCTCGTCGCAACGGTCTGCCTCATCGCCGTTGCCGTCTTCACCGCGGCCATGAGGGAACCGTGGACCCCGCCGGCGCACTCGGCGGCGAGTCTCTCGCCGCGATCGTTGCGCCAGCCGTTGTATGACTCCCGGTACCGGAGATTTCTCCTATTCCGAGTCTTCCTTTCAGCGACGGCCGCGATTGATCCATTTCTCATTCTCTACGCGGTCACCCGCCTCGGCGCCCCAATCACCGCGATTGGCGCTTATGTGCTGACCGGGGTGCTCGGATGGATTTTGTCGGCGCCGGTATGGTTCTGGATCGAGCGCCGGGCCGGTGCCCGCAGCGTGCTTCGCGGCGCAACGGTCGTCCGGCTCATCGCGCCAGCGATCGCCCTCGCGTTGCCTCCTCTGGCGGCAACCGAGTTGGTGCGCGAGCGACTCCCCGATGCCACGTTCCTCACAACGATCTACGGAGCGGTATTCTTCGCAATCGGCGCCTCGTTGGCTGCTCAGTCCCGTGGCAACTACGACTATCTCGCGGCACTCGCTCCGAGGTCGGTCGTTCCACTTTATGTGGGAATGACGAACTCAGTGCTGGCCGTCGTTGCCTTCGCTCCGGTACTCGCGGGATTCGTGATCCAACGGTTCGGTTACGAAGCACTCTTTGGAACCGCCGCCGCATTGGGCCTGGCCGCGGTGTTTACCGGCGGTTCCCTCGCCGATACACCTTCTCTCGGACGGAGCCCAGAGACAACAGACCGCGACCGAGGAGCCGCGACGAGAGCCCTCGCTTCCGGGCGCGCCTAACCGCCGAGGCTCTGCCCGGCCCTTACCTTGTCGGTCCCGCGGCACGAACGCTCGCTGGCGCGGTTTCAGCAAACTGCTCGAAGTTCGCCTCCAGGTCGCGCACCAACTTTTGAGCGGTCAGGTCGTAGTCACCCGGATCAGACCAGGTTTCACGCGGACGAAGAAGTCTGTCCGGGACACCTGGAACCGAACGCGGAATCGCGAAGCCGAAGACGGTGTCAATATCGACGGCTGCGTGGTCGAGGGACCCAGCGAGGATCGCGGCCACGGCGGCTCGTGTCAGCCCAATCGGCATTCGCTCCCCGACGCCAAAGGGACCTCCGGTCCAGCCGGTATTGACGAGCCAGACTTGAGACCCATGACGGTCCAAGCGATCGCTAAAAAGGGTGGCATAGCGCATCGGCTGCAGCGGCAGAAATGGTGCGCCGAAGCAGGCCGAAAAAGTGGCGGTTGGGGTGGTGACGCCGCGTTCCGTCCCCGCCAGCTTGGACGTGTATCCCGACAGGAACCAATACAGTGCTTGATCGCGGGTGAGCTTGGCAACGGGTGGCAGCACGCCAAAAGCGTCCGCCGAGAGAAACAGGATGTTCGATGGATGGGCGCCAGTTCCGCCCGCTGCCGGGTCGAGAAATCCGAGCGGATATGCGGCACGAGTATTCTCGGTTAGCGAGTCGTCGTCGAACCGTGGTCGCCGCGAATCCGGGTCGACCATGACGTTCTCGAGAACCGCGCCAAACTGTTGTGCCGCGCGGTAGATTTCTGGCTCGTCCCGTGCGGAGAGCCCGATCGTCTTAGCGTACGAGCCACCCTCGAAATTGAAAATGCCCCGCTCCGTCCACCCGTGCTCGTCGTCCCCGATGAGCCGTCGTTCCGGATCGGTCGAAAGCGTGGTTTTTCCGGTCCCCGAGAGCCCAAAGAAGAGTGCGGTGCGTCCATCTCGGCCCTCGTTCGCGGAGCAGTGCATCGTCGCAACGCCACGCTCAGGCAGAATGCCTTGCATGACGGTGAATATCGCCTTCTTGATCTCGCCGGCGTACTCGGTGCCGGCGATCAGGACGCGACGCCATTCGAAGTCAATGGCGATCCCGGTGGCACTTCCCGTCTGGTGCAACTCTGGCACGGCCTGGAACCGGGGTGCGTGCAGGACCGTCCAGCCTTCGCCAGCCCGATCATCGTCCTCGCGCCCGGGGAGAAAGAGATTATGGGCAAACAACGCCGACCAGGCGCTCTCCGTGACAAGACGGACCGGAAGGCCGTAGGCCGCGTCCGCGCCGGCGGATAGATCCATCAGGTATCGGTCGTGCCCGGCCAGGTGATTGACGATATCCGCGTGGAGCTGCGAGAAAGCGTCAGGCGCCACCGGCTGATTGACGCTTCCCCACCAGATTTCGTCGGCGAGCTCTCCATGGCGCGCGATGAACTTGTCGTCGGGCGAGCGACCGGTGTGGACCCCGGTCTCGACGACGAGCGCCCCTGAGCTCGCAAGTTTTCCCTCGCCACGGCGAATCGCGTGCTCGATCAGTTCGCTGGGGGCAAGGTTGCGATATTCCACGCTCGCCTTCCGTGGGCCTGCCGGGACTGACTCGCGATGTTCTCGCCTCTGACGTGCCCCTTGCGGCGCTACGATGCCAACAACAGAACTCCTGGCGCTCACGGGTCTGTCCTTCCTCCTGACGGGCAGGACACAAGCCGCTCGCGGCTCTCCCTAGGCTCGGCGGCGCTCCCGTCAGGAAAAGGCGGCCGCCTGTCTCAGGTGCTGCCTCGCAAGGGTCAGACCATGCCCAAGTGGGCGCCCGAAAAAGACCCGGTCAGGCGACCACTGCGGGACGAATTGCGTCGATCGCCCGCCGGAACCCCGCCAGAACCTCGTCGATCGTCCGGTCGTCCATAGCGGTCGACGTGCACATCATCAGGCGCGGCGCCACGTAGATCCCTTCCAGCAGCAGCGCCAGGTGCAGGAGGCGTGACAGCCCTTTGTCAGTCGCCGCCGAATCGCGATAGGTGCGAACCATGGTCGTGCCGAGATGCAGTCCAACAAAGGAGCCGTAACCGGTCACTGTTCCGATCACGTCAGC
>JAHWJF010000461.1 GCA_019348515.1 Chloroflexota bacterium
ACCCCGCCGCCATGCTGCTGGCGGGCGGTCAGTCAGTTCTCCCGGCGATGCAGTTGCGTCGGGCATCGCCGTCCTCGATCGTCGATCTCGGCGGCATCGACGGACTCGTCGGCATCGATGCCGCGGGGAAGATCACTATCGGGGCCATGACGACCTACGCGATGCTGCGGGATTCGCCCGAGCTGAGCCGCGTGCTGCCAATGGTTACCGAGGCCGCTGACGATGTTGGAGACCCGGCGGTGCAGGCCCGGGGAACACTCGGTGGGGCGCTGGCCCATTCCGATCCCGCGGCCGATTTCACCGCAATCTTCCTTGCCTTGAACGGTAGCGTCGACGTCACCGGCGCTCAGGGTTCGCGGACCATTGGAGCCGACGAGTTGTTCGTGGATCTGTTCACAACGGCGCTCCAGCCCGACGAGATCATTACCTCGGTGACGTTCCGGGCTCCAGCGCCCGGCACCGGCATGGCGTACGAGAAATTCCGCCATCCCGCATCAGGGTACGCGGTGGTCGGCGTGGCGGCCGTGATCGGTGCTGGCTCCGGTGGGACCGTCGACTCGGCGCGCATTGCCGTCACCGGAGCGACGAGTATGGCGACCCGGGCATCGAATGCCGAACAAGCTCTGGTTGGAAAGCCGTTGAACGATGAGTCGATTACGGCTGCTGCCGCGGTGGCGGGCCAGGGATTGGAGATCAACGGCGACCATTTCGCGTCAGAAGAGTACCGACGGCACCTGGTGGGGGTGTTGACGGGTCGCGCCATCAGGCGGGCCGCGGCCTCGATGTAATCGCCTGCAAACGCCAGCGGGGTCGCCAAGCGACCCCGCTGGCGTTTGCAGGCGTACTCGTCGGTGAGCCGCCCCCGCCAAAGCAACCGATCGCATCGGTACCCCGGCGCTCGCAAGATCGCGTAGGCAGCGCGCCGTTTGGCGAAGACCCTCCGCAAAGATGTGCGGCGCACTGCCGATACCGATGCGCAGACACCCCTCATAACCAAAAGCCGCGCCGGGAGCGAGCATGACGCTGTACTCCTCGGCAAGGTGGTTTGCCAGCTCTAGCGATGGCATCTCGAGCTCGTACTTCATCAGCGCCAGAAGCCCGCCCCGTGGAGGCGTCCACGAGGCGAGGTCCACGTTCTCGGCGAACCATTGCTCAGCAAACGACACGTTCTCGGCAACGATCTCACGGGTACGCTCGACGACCCGATTGCGATGGCGGAAGGCGAGGGTAGCGAGCGCGTCGTTCAGCTTGCCTGGGCTCAGACTAATGTAGTCGCGCAGCCCCCAACAGCGCTGTATGACGTCCGCGGGTGCCGCGATCCACCCGGTCCGCAAGCCGGGGAGTCCAAATGGCTTCGAAAACGTTCCAATGCTGATCGCGCGCGGTCCGAGATTGCGCATCGGCGCTGCGAGGGCCGCGTTTCCCGGCAAATCGAGCCAGCGGTAGGCTTCGTCGCTCAACACCCAGGCGCCGAGCGACTCCGCGAGCGCGTAAATCTCTCGTAGCTGCTGTTCCGACAGCATTGCGCCCGTCGGATTGTGCGGCGTGTTGATCACGATCATTCTCGTGCCCGGCGTTGCGAGCGCCCGTAAATCATCGAGATCGAAGCGAAAGCCGTCGTCGTGTCGTGCCGTCCAGAGCGCGACGTCGCAACCGATCGCTCTGGCGACGCTGTGCAGTTGCTGATAGGCCGGATCGACGATGACCACGCGGTCACCAGCCGAGAGCAGCTCATTGAAGAGCAGGAAATTCGCCTCGATGGCCCCGGTGGTGACGAGAATCTCCGCGGCGCTGGTGTTCTCGTACGTTGCGGCGATGAGACCGCGCAGCTCCTCGCTTCCGCAGGCTTCGCTGTACCCCAGCCGCAAATCGAGTAATCGGCCCAGCTCCTGCTCGCGGTCCTGAGGTGGCAGCAGGTCCAGGATCTCGCGCGTGGACATCGGATAGATGCCGCTTTCTGCGATGTCCCACTTGACCTTGACTTCGTACTTCGTCATCCAGCGTTCGAGTTGAAACGATTCGATCCTCACCAGCGTGTGCCCTTTCCCGGCGTCCAGCGCTCGATTTCGCGGCATCGTACCCGCTGCGCGGACTTGACGCACCAGGCTTTGCTTCTTACGATCTCGAATCAGATGACTGCGGCGGTATGCCAGGAGGCGCAATATGGCGGTGCACGTTCCCTCGGCGGTCGATTCGCGCACGCGCTCTGAAGTCGAGGCGGACGTGATGGCCGATTACCGCGCAAGCTCGCCGCGCTCCGCGGCGCTTCACGAGGCCGCGGCGCAGGTGATGCCCGGTGGGGATACCCGCACCGTGGCTTTTCACGCGCCGTATCCCCTGGTTATTACAGAAGGCCAGGGTTGCCGCATTCAAGACGCAGACGGTCGCACATACGTCGATCTCCTGAACAACTACACCTCGCTCATTCATGGTCACGGGCACCCCGCGGTCGTCGCCGCGGTGGCGGAGCGTCTTCCCTTCGGCACCGCGTTTCCGGCGCCAAACGAGGCGCAGACGCGGCTTGCCAAGATCATCGTCGACCGGGTCGCCTCAGTCGACTTGGTGCGCTTCTGCAACTCTGGCTCGGAAGCGGTCATGAACGCACTGCGCGCGGCGCGCGCGTTCACCGGACGGGATCTTGTCGTAAAGATGGAAGGCGGTTACCACGGCACCTAAGACGATGTGGAGGTGAGCGTCAATCCCGTTCCAAGTGATCCGAGCTCAGGCCCCGACCAGGCGACTAATGGCATCCTCGTGACGCTCGGGGTCCCTCAAAACACTATTGAGAACGTTGTCGTCACCCCGTTGAACGACATCGAGGCTGTTGAACGCCTGATGCGTGAGCGAAGTGACGAGATTGCGGCGGTGATCATCGAGCCCGTCATGGGATCAGGCGGCATGCTGCCCGCGGATCAGGCGTTTCTCGAGGCGCTACGGGGGCTCACGCTCGAGTACGGTGCACTCTTGATTTTCGACGAGGTGATGAGCTTCCGGCTAGAGCCTGGTGGTGCCCAGGAACACTACCGCGTGCGGCCAGACCTGACGACCTTCGCCAAGATCATCGGCGGCGGGTTTCCTGTCGGCGGGTTTGGTGGCCGAGCCAGCGTCATGGAGCAATTCGATCCGCTACGCCCGTCGCCGCTGTGGCAGTCCGGCACGTTCAATGGCAACCTGATCACGATGGTCGCCGGTGT
>JAHWJF010000462.1 GCA_019348515.1 Chloroflexota bacterium
CAGGTGCCACTGCGGAGCTCCGCCGGGCGATCGACGGCAGACGTCTGGGCGAGCGTCGATGGAGTCGTCGCGGCGACGACCGCGAAGCTGAGAATGACGAGCCATAGCCTCAGGGGCACGGCAGGGCCTCCTAATCGATACGGGCCACGGTCAGCGTGCGGCCGAGAGTTCGCTTCTGCAATCTGGCCGCCTCACGTGTTGAGCGCTGTTGGCAGGCACAGAGTACGGATTAGAACTCTGCAGCGCAAGGTCCGTCTTACGGAAACCGCGAGAAGAGCAGCAGGAACAACGCGTACAGCGCCACCACGATGACGAGACCGAGCAGGGTGCGTTGCCGCGTCTCGCTGCCGGCCGGCTGCGTCCACCAGTGGAAGCGACCACTGACCCACGGCGCCACCCAGTTGAGGATCACCACGCCGGAGAGGTTGCCGGCGAACAAGGCCAGGAAGAATGGCCACCCCCAGCGCCCCGTCAGAAGCGGATCCTGCACGAAGTAGCCGAAGAGGAAGACGACCGGGTAGAGCGCCAGCAGCGTCAGCATGTTCATTTTCCAGATGGGCGCCTGGGCGGCGCCCGCCACCCGGAACCACTGGTCGAACCCGGTGCGGACCGTCCGCACATGACTCTCGCTCGTGAAGGCGTTGGCCTCTTCCAGGAGTTTCTGGCGCTCGGGCGAGGTCATCCAGGCGTTCAGGTGCGCTTCGTTGTCGAACTGCAAGACCGTCACCCAGTCTTCCTGGACGCCCGGGATGGGGGGATTGAGCTTGAACCCCTGGAACCCGGGGTATTGCGCCTGGGCCGCGGCGATGCGCTGACCCCAGTCGCGGTAGGCCTCCTCCTTGCCGGGCATGATCCGCATCGAGATGACCGCCGAAACGGCGTCCGGAGGTTTCCCCGTCTGCTCGTCCTCGATGATGTGAATATCGTCGTGGCCGACCAGCATCGGCTGCGCGGTCTCGATCAGGCGCAGCCGCTCTGGTGAGCGCAGCCAGGCCTGCGCGGTCTGCGACGTCGCGAATTTCTGCAGGATGACCCAATCGAGCTGGGTTGGTGGATTGGGTGGGATCACCTGGTGATCGAGGAAACCGGGGAAGCCGGCCACGGCGTCGCTGATGCGCTGCTGCCATTCGGCAAAATCGTCGTTGCGGTCGGGAAGGACGCGGGTCTGGGTGATGATCGTGACCGGATTACCGGTTGCACGCGGCTTGGGCGGCGACGAAACCATGGGTCACTCCTTCTGAAGGATGGCGCAGTGCGGCACTGGCACAGCCGGGCGCACCAAGCGATCGATCAGCACAACCCCACGGTCCCACCGCCCTAACACCCGAAAGAGCGGCATTGCCGGGGGCATGGTTTGTTCAAAAGCCAGGATTGGTCCTTGCCGAAACGCTACACCGGTGTTTCGCATTGTCAAGTCCCAAATCCCAAGAATTGATCGTCTGTGCCTTGCTTTCCGCTGATTTCCGGAGTAGCGTGGACGCCGATTTCACATTGAGCGTGGCGCGAGAGCGTCTGTGGCGAGCGTCGCCAGCATGGAATTCGTCGCGGGCGATAGCGTCGGGATGCGCCTGATCCAGTGGCCCATCCGGGCTGGGGACAGTGTGCGCCCCGGCGTCGCGCCAACGAGTTCGACGACAGCGATCGTTCGTGAGGAGCGCGGGGGCGCCAGAGATGAACTTGAACACGATCGAGGAGGTCCGCGGCGCTACGGCCGTCGACGGCATCGCCCAGTGGCAGGATGGGGATAGCTGGCTGGCGGGGGGCACCTGGCTCTTTTCGGAGCCACAGCCGCACCTGCGCCGCCTGCTCGACCTGCACGCGTTCGGCTGGTCCGCGCTGGAGGTCAGCGACGAAGGTCTCCGTATTGCCGCCACTTGCACGGTCGCCGAGCTTTACGCCTTCCCTGGGCGGCCAGACTGGCCGTCGTCGTTCCTGATCGACGAGTGCTGCCGCGCCTTCCTGGCGTCGTTCAAGATTTGGAACACCGCCACCGTCGGCGGGAACATCTGCATGTCCCTGCCGGCGGGGCCGATGATTTCGCTCACGACCTCGCTGGAGGGGATCTATACCCTGCGCGCGCTCGACGGCAGCGAGCGTCAGATTCCGGCCATCGAGTTCGTCACGGGCAATCATCAGAATGTCCTGCGGCCGGGCGAGTTGCTGCGCGCGATCGACCTTCCGGCGTCAGCGCTGCGCAAGCGGGCGGCATTCCGCCGCATGTCGATGACCCACATGGGCCGCTCGACCGCGCTCCTGATCGGGACGGCTTCTGGACCCGATGGCGCGTTCCTCCTGACGGTGACCGCGGCCACCCCACATCCGGTGCAGCTCGCCTTCCCGCGGGTGCCGGATGCCCGCCAGCTGCGGGAAAGCCTGCAGGAGACCGTCCCGGACGACGGTTACTTCGACGATGTCCATGGCAGTCCGGACTACCGCAAGCATCTGACGCTCCACTTCGCCGAGGAAATTCGTGCCGAGCTGGCGAACGCGCCAATCGCCTGAGGGATCACCCATGAGCTACCACGTCAACGGCAAGACCTTTTCCGAAGACCCGGCGGCCGGCCAGTGCCTGCGCACCTTCCTGCGCGAGCTGGGCTGGTTCGGCGTCAAGAAGGGGTGCGACTCGGGAGATTGCGGAGCCTGCACTGTCTGGCTCGACGGTGTCCCGGTGCATAGCTGTCTCATCCCGGCCTACCGCGCCGAGGGTCATGAGGTCACGACTATCGAGGGCCTGGCCAGGGACGGCGAGCTCCATCCGATGCAGCGCCAGTTTCTCGGCGCGCAAGGATTTCAGTGCGGGTTCTGCACGGCCGGCATGATCATGACGGCCTCGACCTTCAGCGCGGAAGATTTGCAAGACCTGCCGCGTCATCTCAAAGGGAATCTCTGTCGCTGCACGGGGTACCACGCCATCGAGGATGCCATCCACGGCGTTCACACCGTCGAGGTGGACCAGCCCGGCGCGGCGGCGGGGACGGGTGTGGGGGCCCCCGCCGGTCCCGATGTCGTCACCGGACAGGCGCGCTACACCCTCGATACCGCGATGGAAGGGATGCTCCACCTGAAGGTCCTCCGCTCCCCGCACGCGCACGCTCGCATCGTCTCAATCGACAAGACCGCCGCCCTCGCGGTGCCGGGGGTGCACGCGGTCTTCACCTGGGAGGACGTGCCCCGCAAGCTCTACACCACCTCC
>JAHWJF010000463.1 GCA_019348515.1 Chloroflexota bacterium
GAGTCGTCGCAACGGTTCGTCGACCAGGTCAGCCGCCTGGTCGAGCTGGGTATCAGTGACGTCGGCCTGTACTACCCCAGCGATCCGGCGCAGCTCGCGTCGTTCGAGACGATCGCGACCGAGGTGCTGCCCCAGCTCCGCTTGACCCACCCGGCCATCTGACGCTCATCCCTCGCGTGGACGGCTCCTCTCCGGTATCCGCAAGGGCCTGACGACGGATCCCTCCGGCTTTCCGCCGTCACACTCCCTTGACCATCGGCTTATCTCGCCCTATCCTAGCACAAAATAGAACATATGTTCGTATCTGTTTGCCGGATGGAGGGAACCAATGGCAAGCGACGAAGACGAAGTAGCGAGCAGTCGAGCAGTCGAGCCGGGGATCTCTCCTTCACGACTCCACGATTCCACGCCTCCGCGACGCGAGGTCGATGGGCACACCTTCTGGCGGACCGATGCGAATGGCCGCCCGGTCGAGCTGACGACGGCCACCGGGATCGAGCTCGATGGCGATCGCTGCCGTTGGACCGTCTCCCCGCCCGGCGCGCGGTCGGCGGGGGAGCCGGTGGAGAGTGTCTCCCGCGAGGTACGTTACTTTCTGAATAGCGTGCTGGGGGCCATGCAACGGGTGACACACCGGGCGACGGTGCGCCCGGCGCCGAAGCCGCGGCCCGCGCCGGCGCCGCTGATCCCGGCGACGGCTCCGGTCCCCTGCCCGCTCTGCCACGGTGAAGCCTGGCCCGATTGCGAGGTCTGCGACGGGGCCGGGATCATCACCGCACGCCAGGCCGAGGCCTGGCGGAGCGGAACCTGGGGTCGTGAGGAGGACCACGACTAAGCAGCATATTTCACAACCGTTCTATTGCCTTTCTCGGGGTGAGCACGTGAGCGGACATCTCCCGGTTTGCATCGAGCGTTTCAGCCGAGCAGCCGTTCACGGTTGACGTCACCACGCCCGGTCCCCATCATGCGAACGTAACCGTTCCATGGACGCACGGTGCGAGGTCTGGCATGTCGATGTCTCCACAGCCCAACCGTGCGGAACGCCAGTCAGGATTGGTTACGCCGCTCCTGGTTCCTGCACGAGCGACGACCGGCCTCCCGCTGCCACTCACGCCCCTCGTTGGCCGCGAGCACGAGGTGGCTACGGTCTCCTCGTTGCTTCTGCGGGACGATGTCCGCCTCCTCGTGCTGACCGGCCCCGGTGGAGTGGGCAAGACCCGCCTCGCGCTTCAGGTTGCCGCCGAGACGAGCGAGGCGTTTCCCGATGGCGTGGTCTTCGTCCCACTCGCCCCGATCCGCGACCCCGATCTCGTCCTCCCGACCGTCGCCGCGGCATTCGGCTTGCGGGACACCGGGGCGCAACCCTTGCGCGAGCGTCTCGCCTCCTTCCTGGGGACGAAGCGTCTGCTGCTTGTGCTCGACAATTTCGAGCAAGTGCTCCCCGCCGCGCCTGAGGTTGCCGCTCTCCTCGGCGCCTGCCCTGGGCTGACGGCCCTCGTCACCAGCCGCGCCGTTTTGCATGTCTCCGGCGAGCACGACGTCCGGGTGCTGCCGCTGGTGCTTCCTGATCCCTCGCGGGTCCCCTCGGTCTTGGAAGTAGGCGGGGCAGAGGCGGTGCGCCTGTTTGTGGAGCGGGCGACCGCAGCCCGGGATGACTTCGTCTTGACGGAGGCCAACGCGGCGGATGTCGTCGCGATCTGTCATCGAGTGGACGGCTTGCCGCTGGCGATCGAACTGGCCGCGGCGCGGATCGCACACCTGCCCCCGGCGGCGCTGCGCGCCCGGCTTGACCAACAACTGGCTCTGCTGACTGGAGGGCCGCAAGACCAGCCGGCCCGACTCCAGAACATGCGCAACGCCATCGCCTGGTCCTTCGACCTCCTCTCGCCAGAAGAGCAGGCCCTGTTTCTGCGTCTCGCCGTCTTTGTTGGTGGCTGCACCCTGGAAGCGGCCGAAGCCGTCTGCAATGAGGACCTCGGCATCGACGTCTTGGACGTGCTGGCCTCCCTGGTCGATGCGAGCCTGCTACGGCAGGAGGAAGGGCCAGGCCGCGAGCCGCGCTTCGTGATGCTGGAGACGATCCGGGAGTTCGGGGTGGAGCGACTGGCCGAGAGCGGCGAGATTGAGGCGGTGCGACATGCCCACGCCAGCTACTTCCTGGCCTTCGCCGAATCGGCTGACGACGGCCTTGTGCGTCCTGAACCCGCGCACGGCGCGTGGCGGGATCGTCTGTCGGTTGAACGTGACAACCTGCGGGCCGCGCTGGGCTGGCTGGTGGACCAGGGAGAGGCCGAACGGAGTCAACGCCTGGCGGGAGCTCTCGGGCACTTCTGGTTCATGTTCAGTGACTTTCGCGAGGGATCAGAGTCGCTAGAGCGCGCACTGATACTGCCGCTCCCTGCCGCCCCGGGCGGGCCTGCTCCGCAGCACCCCACGGCATCGGGCCCGCGGGCGCTGGCGTTGCGTTGGGCGGGCTTGCTGACGTTGTACCGGCTCGATGTTCCGGGTGCGGTGAGGCACCTCGATGAGAGCCTGGCATTGTTTCGATCGCTGGATGACACGCATGGCATCGCCAGGGCGTTGGTCGGCCTCGGCCTGGTGGGCATCCACCAGGGCGACTACGAGCGGGCGCTCACCCTCCACGAGGAGGCATTGACGCTGGCCCGGACCCTGGGCGATGCGCTCCCGGGACCTGCGTTCCTCGCCACGGTCTGCCTCCACAACCTCGGTGCGGCGGCCTACGGTCATGGCGACCTTGCGAGGGCGGCCGCGTACTTCGAGGAGGCCCTGGCTCGGGTGCGGGATTTTGGCCACTCTTCGCTCGCGCTGGTGGCCCTCGCCGGCTTGGGGAACGTGACCCGCGACCAAGGCGACGACGGTCGGGCCGCAGAACTCTACCGGGAAGGTCTGGAGCGATCGCTGGCGCGGGGGAACAAGCGGATCATCGCCTACACCCTTGCCGGTCTCGGCAGCATCGCCGGCGTCTCCGGACAGATGGAACAGGCGGCGCGGCTGTTCGGGGCTGCCGAGGCGCTGCATGAGGTGATCGGGGTACCGCTCCTGCCCGCGTTCCGCGCCGGGCACGAGCGCGCCGTATCAGCCGTTCAGGCGGTGTTGCCGGAGGCGGTATTCACCGATGCCTGGGCGGCCGGTCGGGCCCTG
>JAHWJF010000072.1 GCA_019348515.1 Chloroflexota bacterium
TCAGGCGCGCTTCGACGTCGGTTCGGCCCCGGAACACCGCCAGCGCAACAGCGCAACCATTTGCCAGAACAGCTTCAAGCCCAATCTGCCAGTCTCCTTGCTTGGGATCGACTGGCGCCCACCCGGAGAACCCGGACGATCCAGCATGCGGGTGGTCAGGGTAATCGGCGGCCACATCGGGACGTCTCACGTCAAGCGGATACAGGGGACCGACTTTGTCTCGGCTGATTGTTCGTACACCGCGTACGGGCAAATGACGTCCTATAACCCAGCCGTTGATTTCGAACCCAGCACCCGCTGATCGCTCGCCACTTCGCGGTTGGTCAATGGCAAACGCGACGACGTTTTCCGCGTCGGGCTGATGGAAATCGAGCGACGCCACCTCCACCCAGGTGGTCGATTCATGGGAGGGGATATCGCTCACGCGGTCGATGAACGAGCCGGCAACGGGCGATGCCGTTCCCAGCAAATGCCCCACTTCTCCTCGAAACGACCCTGGTTGAGCTTGACAAGTCGCATGTAGTCGCCGGTCGGGAGGAGTTTTCCGATCGAGGCATGGTAGGCGTGGTGGACATAGACTTCCGGGGTCCACGCCACCTCCAATCCCTCGCCTTTCGCGCGCAATGCGTAATCCTCGTCTTCGAACATCCCGATTTCGTACCGCTCATCCAGTGGACCAAGACGTTCATATGTATCGCGCCGGAACGCGACGCAGAACATCATCGGCATGCGGATCGGGAATCGCTCCCCATCGTGTCGCTGGCCCTGGGATCGCGCGACTTCCTGGAACTCGCCGTACGTCTGGTAAGGGATGTCGATCTGCGCTTCATTGCAGCTTCGATTCGTCGCCGGGCCGATGAGTCCGATCCTGGCGTCTTCGAGATGTCGCGTGAGCCGTGTCAGCCAGCCACGAGGAACGATGGTGTCATTGTTCAAGAGCACAAGGACATCGCCGGTAGCGGAAGCGAGTCCCTGATTGTTGCCAGGACCAAACCCGGCATTGTCATCGTTCAGAATCACCTCGACGTGGGGAACGGTGCTTGCGAGGAGCTTCAAATCCTCGACCGTTCCGTCGCTGGACGCGTTGTCGACCACGATCAGCTCGTAGTTCGGATACTCCGTGTTTTCTAGGACGCTGGTCAAACACATCCGGGAGAACGCCAGGTTGTCATGGGTCAGGACGACGACGCTGGCGCGCGCCCACGACTGCCGTATCACCTGGTCCAAGGCTGCCCATCGCTCCGGCCATGATGTCGATTCTTGGAAGTGGACCGAGCTTTTGGACTGCCTCCCGCCATTGGCTGTGTCGAAGGTGATCCGCACGTCGGCTTCTTTGTGCATCGCAGCGCGCTCGTCAGAGCCGGAGATGATGCGCCAGCTCCAACGTCGGCGCATCTCGCGTCCATCCGCAATGTCGAGCGACGAGGGAGCGAACAGAGCGGCCGCCTCGATGGTCTCAGTCTGGCGGAGCGCCGCAAGTGTTTCGAGGAGGCGCAGGCTGTTCCGGGATACGGCCGCGGGAATGGCGATTCGGTGCAGCGTTGGCGCAGCCGGTCGCGTGCCTCCACCTGAGAGGTCGCCGAGGTGGAAGACACGGTGCTCGTGCCGCGCGAACTCGGCCGCGATGCGCGCGTCTCGCTCTCCATCACCCAATCCATCGGACACGATGATCACGTCATACCGGGCCAGACGAGGTGACGTCGGGGTCGAAAGCGCACGCGCCACGGTCGCCTCGGGTAGCTCCGGCTCCCGAGCGCGGTCCCGGGCGGCAATGACCAGGTCATCGGTCAGGAGCGGTGTCGCGGCACGTGCGGCGAAGCGACGGCCGCAATTGCAGCCCCGGTCGAGCTGGTCCGAAACCGGACGGGAAGCGTCCGAATGTGGATCCCCCCTATCCACGGTGTGTTCAGGCCGCACCGCTCGCCTCCATATTGAGACGGGCGTCCTCGCCTTGCCGCGTCAGGTTCGGGTTGTAATAGGGATCGTGGTCGATGACATGCCCCCATCGCTCCCGGAGAAAATCAATCTCGTGCGGGTGGGCTATTACCACTTTCGTCACTGACTCATGGTGATGGAGGCGGGCAAACGGAGTGTAGATTACCTCGTATCCTGCTTCTCGCGTCCTCAGGCAGAAATCCGTGTCGTTAAACGCCACGGGAAGATTGACTTCATCCAGGCCGCCGATAGCCTCGAACACGGAGCGGTCGATGAGCGCGCAGGCGAATGTCACGGCACTGATGTTGCGAACAACGTCCGGCAGATCGAAAAAGCCAGGGTCGTCGCCCGGCAGCCGCTTGAACACGTGCACCGACCCTCCAAAAGGGCCCAGCACGACCCCCGCGTGCTGAATGGTGTCGTCCGGATAAAGGAGCTTGGCGCCGACGATGCCCACGTCTGGCCGCTGACCGATCTCTACCATCGCCCCGAGCCAGTCGGGATCAATGACCGTGATGTCGTCATTGAGCATGAGCACGAAGGGGGTGGTGACGTGAGGAAGCGCGGAGTTCACCAACGCGGAATAGTTGAACGGTCGCAGGGGATTGGCCAAGCGACGTACGTGAGGATGCCGTGGAGACAACTCAGCGACGAGCCGCTCGACGGCGTCGCCACCGGAGTTATCGACCAGGAGAATATCGAGATTAGGATAATCAGTTCGCTCGAGGAGATCGGTCAGACAGGGACGAAGCATGTCGAGCTTGCCGCCTGTGGGGATCACCACGGTGACCCCGGGAGTCTCCGGCCACCGATAGCGAACGCGCCAGGTGCCGGGGTGGATCCCCCGCTCGACGCTCCCGTCCAGACCACGCCTCGCGAGAGCGTCTTCGAGCGCTCGGCATTCGGCTTCTTGCCAATTCGACGCATGCCAGGGTTCACCTGGACCGGGCGCCGTGGTGATGCTTGTGACCAGGACTTCTGGCACGTGGTGTACTTGGCCGAATTGCTCGGTCACACGTAACGCGAGGTCGTAGACCTCGCCGCTCGGAAAGTCGTGGCGCAGTCCACCGACCTGGATCGCCGTCTCCCGGTGAAACAGGGTAAGCGGCGCGAGGTAGTTCATCGACCACAACAGGTCCGGGGCCCAGTCTGGTTTGAAGAACGGGTTCCACCGCTCCATGCTCTCGGGGTCGATGCGGTCATCATCTGTATAGGCCACACGGGCGTCCGGCTGCGAAGCCAGCGCGCGAGAGATGGTGGCTAGCGAGTACGGAGCGAGAATCAGGCCGGGAGGTAGGATCCCCACCCAGTCTGCGCTGCTTTCAGTGAGTGCCGCGTTGAGGCCCGCGACGGCACCGTCACCATTCGCCTCCCGGTATGACATCCGACGCTCTTGGCGCGCCAGATGCCGCGCGAACTCCCGGGCCTCATCGCCGGCATTTCCGCTGTCGACAAGAGTCAGGTGCCAGCGCGGGTCTGTTTGGGCCTCCATCGACGCCACTATGGCTTCAAGCGCAGCTTCGCAATCGCCTTCCAGAGGAACGATGACGTCGAATGAAAGGCGCGATTCTGGGTGGGCCGGGTCGATAGCGGTCCGGTCCAGGTGCTCGGCCCGCTGCTCGAGCCAGGCACGGTAGTGACGGTTGATGACCGGCAGGCCGCCATCGACGGTCCCGGCAGCTTCGACCTCGATGCGCGTTGGCATCTCGAACTGGCGGCCGTCATTTGCGGTGACCAGCACCAGAAGCTCGTGGCTCCCTTCCTGCAGCCCAAAGAGCGGGACGGTGCCTGAAAACCCACAGTGGTCCGCGTCCGCATACTGTCGGCGCCGTTTAGCAATATCTGGGCGGAGAACCCGGTGATCGATCCGGCCGCGGGCCTCGCCGTCGACAAACGCCTCGATCCGTTCGATGCCGGATGGAGCTAAGACCCAACCGGAGACAACAATGGTTTCTCGGGGAATAAAGATCGCGCCCCGATGGGGTTGGTCGAGTCGTCCAATGACACGCCCCGTCTCGAAGGCGTGGTTGTCTACTTCGAATGACGTCGTGAGCTCGGCAAGGGCCCCATCAGATGCCGAGATGCGGATGCTCGCCTCGTGCATACCGTCGGGCAGTTCCCCGACGGCAATCTCGCCCAGAAATCCGCAGTTCGCCCCCGCGGGAAACCCGGGATAGAGTGCCGCGGCGTCGGGCCGAGAGTCGCCATACGGCACCACACCCCGCGAAACGCCGTTGACAAAGACCTCGATCGTTGCATCACCCGCCTCGGTCAGCGTCCAGCCGGAGACAGTCAGCACACCGTCCGTGATGACCTCCGGAATTCGTCCCGGCGACTCCACCATACCGACGATCCGGTGTGGCAAAGCGGCCCGTTGGTCCTCGGCCGGCTCCTGCGAAGGTGCGCTCTCGGTAGTGGCAGCGTCTCCCGGCTCGTCCGCGCTCATTGCAGCATCGTCTCCAGTTGGAGTCCCGTCAGATCCCGGTGTTGACCCCGCCATATCCCTCTTGAGTATCTCGGCGAGTTGCCGCTCCGCTTCTGCCGCGCGAGCTTCCGCTTCCTGGACGCGGACGTTGAGGACGATGTTATTGCGAAGCAGGATCATGACCTGGCGGGCCCGGTCGTAAAGCAGTTTGTCGGCGAGACGCTCGCTTTCTCCAACCGTGACCCCGGCCAATTGGGGCGAGACCGACAATCGTATGGGATAGCGCGCGCCGTATTGGGCTGAGAGGAGGCCGTCCTGCCAATAGTATCGATAGTCGTCAGGTGCGACCTTATGACGCCAGCGGCGGCCGAAGAGCTCCTGATTCGCGCGTTCAGCATCCGAGACGAGGTTGCGTGTCGCGGACTCGAAATGATAGACGACGCTTTCCGCGCAATAGTGGATCTCATAGTCGGCTTCGCCCGCGCGCAGGCAGTAATCGACATCCTCCCACCCGTTCAGAAAGGCCGTATCCAGGCCCCCCAGCTCCTGCCATGGCCCTCGCCGGAAGAGGGCGCAGGCTGCGGTCACGACCTGAAACGGACGTGATACAGAAGTCGCTGGATGCTCGGCCGGAAATCCGGCGTAAATGTGGTGAGGCAGCGCATCGAGGCCAATAGCCACGCCAGCATGTTGGATCGTGTCGTTGGGGAAGAGGAGCTTCGCGCCGACCACCGCTGCCATCGGATGCTGCTCGGCATAGGCTACGAGTGCCGAGAGCCAGCCGGTTGTGGGTACCGTGTCATTGTTCAACAGGACCAGGAATTCGCCCGTGGCGCTGGCAACTCCCGCGTTGCAGGCTCCGGCGAACCCGACCGCAAGGTCATGGCGAATGACCCGGATGCGGTCGCCGTAACCGGTGAGGACAGTCGGAGTAGTGTCGGCCGAGCCATCGTCGACGACGACAATCTCGCGATCGATCCCATCGTCCGATTCGGCGAGGAGCGCGTCAAGGCACTGCCGAGTGATGGTCGCCTTGTTGTGGACCGGAATGATGATCGATGCGCCCGGCCGGGACTGACGGCGTTTCGCGGACGCCTCTTGCGGATCAGCGGTGGTCATCGTAGAGGAAATTCTCGGACCGGCGGTCCGCCGTCCATTGGGCAACCGTGAGTCCGTTGCGGTCCTTGTCGGTCATCAGTGTCGTGCTGTGGGCAATAGCCTGAAATTGGTCCCGAAGCTCTGGGCTGCAGAGAGACCAGTCGAGGTCGCTGGCCACGGGCGAGATGCCGGCCTCGTTGCCCGGGCTGTACTCGCCGGAGCAGTAGTACTCAATGACCGTCTCGGCCGGAAAGGTGTTGCCATGAGCGAACCCGGGCGGCACCCAGATCCAGTCGGAGAAATCTTCGTCTCCCTGGACAGGCATATCGTAGGCGATGATCTTGCCGTAGGTTGGCGATCCCTTGCGAATATCGAGGACGACGTCGATCATGTGGCCGCGGATGGTCCTGACCAGCTTCCCCATGTACGGATTCCATTGGAAGTGCAGACCGCGCACGGTCCCCGGTCGGGAAAAACTTTCGTTGGCTTGAACGAAGCGGACGCCGCGCATGAATGGCGTCGCGTCGCCGGTCTCGAAATCACTGAACCGGTACTGCTCGCTAAAGTATCCCCGGTTGTCTGGGAACCGCGCGAAGCGGATCACTTTCACCTCGGGAATCGCCAAGTCGAGCACGTCAAGAATCTTCACCCATCGCTCCCTGTGAAATCGCTCGTGGACGCCGGGCGCTATCGTCCGGGACGGCTGAGCTGGCGGACTAGTGAGCCTCGACAAGCCCCTTGGCGTTCAAGTAGTGCTCCAGCGCGACGCGCCAGGGACGCAGGCGCGGCACACCGCTCTCGGCGAGCCGTTCGCTCGTGAGTGCGGAGTACGGGGGGCGTCTTGCGCGCCGTTCGCCGGTGACCGTAGCTGATGGCTCCATGTTGACGGCGATACCCGTAATATCGAAGGTAGCCTGCGCAAACTCGAACCAGGAGCACTCCCCCTCGTTCGTGAGGTGAAAGAGCCCGCGTGCCTCCCGCTCCATCAACGCCTGCGTCGTTTCGGCCAGATCGTGGGTATAGGTCGGCGAGAGTGCCTGGTCGGTGACTACCTTGACCCAGCCATCGGCGCGACCCTTCGACACCATGAGCTCCGGGAACGTCCAGCCCTTGCGGCTCGTGGCGACGCCGTAGAGGCCGGCAGTGCGAATGACGAGGTGCCGCGGATTGGCGTTCATGACCATCCGCTCACCCGCGAGTTTCGATACGCCATAGACGTTATAGGGATCGGGAAGGCTCGACTCGGTGTGGGGATCGTGTCTGGGGCGGCCCTCGCCGCCGAAGACATAATCCGTGGAGTAGAACACCACGCCGGCCCCGGCTTCGGCCGCGGCTCGCGCCACGTTCGCCGCACCCACGGCGTTCACCGCAAAGGCGAGTGCTGGATTCATCTCGCAGTCATCGACTCGGTGAAAGGCAGCGGTGTTAATCACCCAATCTGGCTCATGGTCACGGACGATGCACGAGACGCCAACACCGTCTGTTACATCGATGTCAGCGTGCGTGAGACCGAAGGCGCCTTCGCCAAGTCTCTGCATCAGATCCTGGCCGAGCTGACCTGATGACCCGATGACCAGCGTCCTCACGCGGGAACTCCGGCCATGACAGTTTCCCGGAGCCAGCGGATGTTGAAGAAGCGCGGATCCTTGTCAGGCTCAATACCAAAGTCACCGCGCTCCAGGGCGTCCCAGATGGAGACGACGGCTTCGGCAGCGCCCCGATCCGCACTGAATCCCAGGGTTCGCTGAATCTTCTCGCCATTCACGTAGTACGAGCGCGCCCCAGCGTTCGTCGAGCGGTCGCGTTTGACTCGGATCTCGACGCCGTAGCGCTGCTCGATGACCTCGGCGACCCAGTGCGCGAGCTCGAGGACCCGGTAGTTCTTGTGGACGAGGTTGAACGCCTCGCCGCGGATCTTGTCGGCTGGTGCCGAAAGGAGATGGATGTACGCATCGGCCGCGTCGCGGATGTGCAGGAGTGGGCGCCACGCCTCGCCGTGCCCATGCACAGTGAGCTGCTGGTTCTTCCAGGCGTGGAGCGTGAACACATTGACGACCAGATCGAATCGCATTCGGGGTCCAAGCCCGAAGATGGTGCCTTTGCGCAGCAGAACCGGCACGAAGAGCGGGTTCTTGTCAGCAATGCGCAGCAGCTCGATTTCCGCGAGCCGTTTCGTCTTACTGTAGTTGGCGGTTGGTGCGATCGGCATGTCCTCGGTCATGACGGTGACATTCGCCTCGTCGGCATTGGCGGGGGCATAGTAGACAGAGCAGGTCGAGGCAAAGAGATAGCGGAGCTCCTTGTCGTCGGCCCGGGACTTGGCCGCGGCGAGCTCGGCGAGTTGCCGGGTGGCATAGACGTTACTCTCGCTATTGAGCTCTGGGGCGAAATCGGCGGTGGGGTCATTCGAGAGTCCGGCGAGATGGACGATGGCGTCAATGTCTTCCAGCCAGGCAGTCTGCGGCTGCCGCAGATCACCCTCGATAACCTCGAGCCGCTCGTGCGGTGGGAACGGATTGCCAAACCAGAGGGTGTCGACGACCCGGACTCGTTCGCCAAGCGCGAGGAGCTCGCCCACCAACACGCTGCCGACGTATCCCGCACCACCGGTCACCAGAATCATCCGCTCCCCCTTCTCGCTTCTCGCTACATGGTTCCGCGCCGGGCGCTCCACCCAGACCGCGGGCCCTCGCTCAGCTCAATCATCACTCAGGCGGGAATCTGACCCTGCTCCCGGCTAAGGGCGTAGATCGTGCCGATCCCTCGTTCGCGGGCGATCACGGTGTGGCGCTCTTCGAGGTGGCGTTCGAGCTCGGGATGGGTGGCCAGCCATGGCAGCGCCGGGCTTGGCACCAGCAGGAATTCCGCCCCGCGGTCTCGCAACTCCGCGAGTTGGGCGACCGCCTCAGGTCCGCGCACGTCAGTGTAGTCCGCGACGACATCCGGAGCCGAGCGCGGGAAGGGCTGCGTGGGCCGGTCTCCGAGGAGGAGCATCGCGTCATCCCCATACGTCGCGACAAGGGTGCGCGCTCCCGCCGGAAGGTGGTTCTCGACGAACCGCCGCACCTGATCCACCAGCTTGCGATGGTAAATGGAAGCGGGAGCGTTCGGCGCGTGCCGGCTGAGCACCGCGCCAAGAGTGCCCATGATTTCGGCGTCACGCTGCAGCTGCACCGCCTGCAAATCGGTCAACATCGATCGCAGTTCACGCTGGTGAATCTCGGCGATCTCCCGGTTCCGGTCGCTCTCCGCGAGGCAATCAGTCAACGCAGCGACCTGCTCGCGCAGGCGCGAGAGCTCTTCCGCATGCTGGGCCAGCTGCTGTTGCTGCACGCCGATCGTGTGATCGCGACGAGCAATCAGCGCGTTTCGCTCGAGGAGCCGGCTGTCCCTCTCGGCAATTTTGCCATCCAGCTCCGCTCGTAGCGCCTCATGGTTGTTGAGCGCGAGCTCGAGCTCAAGAACGCGCGCCTCCCGATCCGCAAGTGCGTCCGAAAAGTCGGCGATGTTCCGTTTCAGGATCTCGTTTTCAACGCGGATGAGATCAACCCGGCCGATCCCGGCGGCGATTGAGGATCTACGGTTGTCCGTAGCAGGGACGGCTTCCGGGCTGCCATCTGCTGGCTCGGGAAGGCCCTCCAGCCATCTCGCCTCGCGGCACAGTTGGAGGTAGAGATCGATCACCGTTTCCGGAAATCCGTGCTCCTCGAGATCGCGGACGCTCCTGCGATGATGACGCAGCGCGGGTATCGCCGTGGCCCGCAGTGATTGCAGATCCTGGTCATGGTCGAAGCCGAGAAACTCGAGGATCCGTGCGATCTCCCGCTCTGAATCCATAAAGAAGGCATCGTAATGGACCACCAGACGCTGGTCCGGCGACGTGTCCTCCAGTATGCGTTCCGCATAGAGCTGCCAGAGAGTCAACCCTAGCGCTGTCGAAAACCCGTTCCGGCGGTGGAGCGAGGTGACGACCTCCAGTGGATTTCGCACGACGGCGACGGCCTGGAACGGCCCGAGGGCCGATCGCCAGAACGGAACGGTCAGGCTCGTGCGGGGATCTTTCCAGCCCCAGGGCGCCCCTGTCACCAGCGTCGCGGCCAGGCTTCGGGCTCGCTCCCGGAACGGATCGAGCGCTCGGCTCTCCCAATTGAACCCGGCCCTAGGGGGGCAATCCCATCCCGCGCCGGCCGCGTTGAGGACTTCGTCGTTCAGCCTCACAAAATCGAGGTGTTCGTAGAACCCCTCAGGGTTCTCGTCGGCCGGCGGCATCAGATCTTCCTCGTTGCCAAGATGCAGACCGGCTTGTTGCAGCAACTTAGCCACCATCGAGGTGCCAGACCGATGCATTCCGACAATGGCAACGGGAAAATGTGATTGAGGGTCCCGCGCGAGGTCGGCCCGGCTGGTCGTCTTTGCGAAACCGGCGTTTACACGAGATCGATCCACGACCACCTCGAGCGCACCTCTCCCGTTCGCCACCTGGTGCGTGGCGAGATTCACGATTCGACCGTTCGGGCGGGGTCCGAATCCGATGAATCGACGACCGGGGCATCCACCAACTCCCGGGCGATCTGATTCAGTCCATCAAACGCCGGCGGCGGTGCCAGGGGCGGCGGCGCTCGCAGTTCGCCGTCTATCGCCTTCCATAGCGAGGCGGCGCTCAACTTCTCGGGGTCCACTACGGTCGCCAGCCCCAGCCGAGCGAAGCCCTCGGCCCGCAGCACCTGCTCTTCCGACCCTGGAACCCGGGGTGCGACGATTGGCCGCTTGCCAAAGTACACCGACTCCGCGATTGAATTGTAGCCCCCCATGCAGACGACAACATCGGCGGCCCGGATCACGGCGGCAAAATCTGGGTCGAAGTCGACGAAATGAACGTGGGAGAGTCCGTCGCTCATGGCGGCGATCTCTTGCCGATCCAGATCAGGAAGCAGGTGACCGCCAACAATGTAGGAATGGACTGGTGGGCCTAGTCCCTCCCGTAGGCCGGTCAGGTACGCGCGCAAGAGTGAACAGCCGTCGGCGCCCCCGCCGACGGAGACAGCGACCAACGGTAAAGCACCGGCGCCGGCCTCATAGCGGACG
>JAHWJF010000464.1 GCA_019348515.1 Chloroflexota bacterium
GGCGTCGCGCAAGTCGCGCAATTGGTGCTCACCAAGATCGAGGAGCCGCATACTGGCTGGGAGGTCATCGCGTACCAGTTGCCGGGTCGCTTCAGTGACCAGAATCGGGCCACCGGCGCCAGCCGCGAGAAGTCTGGCGAGGCGGTTGAGCGCCGGCGCCAGATAATCGCCGTGACGAGGGATGGCGGCGCCCGTGTGGAGGGCCATGCGGACGGCGATTGGACCGAGGGCGCCCCAATCCTCCTTGGCCAGGGCCTGATGGGCACTCGCCGCGGCAAGAACCGCATCGAGCGCGGTGGGAAACGCCGCCTGTACGGCGTCGCCAATAGACTTGAAGCGGACGCCGTTGTGGGAGACGATCGCGTCGTCGAGAACCGCGAAATGGCGCTCGATGGCAGTCAGCGCGGCCGGCGAATCCTGCTCCCACCGGCGGGTACTGCCCTCGACGTCAGTGAACAGGAAGGTGACAGTGCCGCTCGGGAAGTCGCGCATGGAGGCTGGCCTGCGTCCCTGGGGGGTTTTCCTTCTGGGCTCGCCTGGGGGAACCTGTCCCGGATGCTAGCACGGTGGCACGGTTGGCGGGAGATGCCGGCAGCGGCGGTTACCCGATGAGGACGATGACGTAGGTCGGCGCGAAAGATGCGAGGAGGCTCCGTTGGCGAATTTGGGATTGAGAGCAGTGGACCGCCGCGCGGCGGTTGCCGGCGCGCTTGCCGGCGCGACAGCGTTGGCACTGCCACTCCCAGTCAGCGGCGGACGTGTAGTCGTTCAGCGCGGCATGATCGGTGGCGGGCTGGTGGAGTCCGGGGAGAGCGAGGCACATTTTTCGCTCTTCGCGTCTCGGCTGAGCGTTGAAGGGGAGAACCAAGAGGTCGTTGTCGGTAGCGTGCTCTGGGTCGACGTGTCGACCGGATTGACGATGAGCAGCACGTCGATCACGGGCTACAGTGTGCCGGAGGTCCAACCGGACCAAGGAGAGTCCCGCGAGATTGTCGGAATCATGAGCGTGAACGGTGAAGGTGAATACCCATTTGAGCTTGAGGTGATCGATGCGGATCTACCGGGGTCTGGACTGGACTCGGTGAGCCTGACGGTCGGTGATAGGGCTCGAGCTGGCGCGAGCGCGACTCCAGCTTCAGGATTTGGATTCAACTACAGTGCCGAGGGGACAGTGGTTAGCGGTGATATCCAGGAGGTTCATCTCGACATCGACCTGCGTTAAGGGCTAACCGGGCCGCGATAGCGACAGCGTGAACTGGCGGTGACTTACAGGAACTTCAGGATGTGGTCGGCCACCGCGACAACTTCACCGTGCTGGTTGGTCGCCGTCACGGCTGCCATGGTCTTCGATTCTTGCGCGTCCGCGGCGACGATCTCGTAGGTTACTGTCACGGTATCTCCGACACGCACCGGCTTGATGAAGCGGATGCGGTCGTAGCCGTAGGAGACCGCGGGACGACGGGAAGACGCGTAGTCGAGGACCTTCGTGGAGCACGTGGACATCAGCCCAACCACGAGTACTCCATGGGCGATGATGCCGCCGTACGGCGTCGTCTTCATGTACTCGGCGTTCACATGGTTGGGGCTGAGGTCCCCGGTTATCCCGGCGAAGAGATAGATGTCCGACTCGCCGATCGTCTTGGCGAACTGAACCTGGGTCCCGATTGGGATCAGATCCTGGGCATCAGCATTCTCCGACATCGAGATCCTCCGGCTCCGTTCACTGCCAAGGCGCGCGAATTGCCCGATCCTGCCCGGCCAAAACCAGGCGAGTCATCTCAAGACCGGAGACGTGATCTGCGTGGATGTTCATTCGCCGCCGATTTTTTAGCCGCTGAACACCTTGACGCTCGCCCGTTCCAGCGATAGCGTGCGGAAGCCGGTCGAATTGCATCACCCGTGTGCAACATGGCCACCATCGAGACCCTGTGGTGGGCGGCATCGGCCCCGGCTCATTCCATCACATCAGCGAAGGACGTGCCCCATGGACACCCAGCGATTTGATCTCCTGACCCGCGCGTTTTCCACCTGTGCGTCACGCCGCCGGGCTTTGGGACTCCTGGCGGCAATGGCCATGGCGGGAGGCGGCCCGAGGAAAACATTCGCCGCGCAGGACGATGGCTCCGTTCAATCGTGTGATGCTGGACTGACGTACTGTCCGGATGCCGGCGCCTGCGTTGACCTTCAGACCGATCTGGCCCACTGTGGCGCGTGTGGTGAAGCCTGTGAAAGCGATCTGGTGGCAGTCGATTGTCGAGGGGGCCAATGCGTCCGCGCCGATTGCCCGGTCGGGCTCGAATACTGCGGCGCGGTTGACCTCTGTCGTGATCTATCCTCCGATCCCCAGCACTGTGGAGCCTGTGGGAACGCGTGCGCGAGCGGTACGTGCAGTGGCGGAGTCTGCGGTTCAGGGGGTGAATGCGCCGCTGGCCAGACCGACTGTGGAGGAATCTGCGTCGACACATGCTGCAACAACGACCACTGTGGCGCTTGCGGCAATGTCTGCCCACCGGGTCTCACCTGCTTCGAGGGAATCTGCGACTGTCCGAGCGGTCTCTGCTGTGCCGAGGGCGAAGTGGTCTGCAACGGTGCCTGCGTCGCGACCTGCTGTGACAATAACAACTGTGGCGCCTGCGGTAACGTCTGCACCGGCGGCGAGACGTGCTTTGAAGGTATTTGCGGCTGCCCCAGTGGTCTTTGCCCGCCGGTGAAGCTCCCTAACACGGGTCACGGTTCGGCGAATCAGGAGATCTATCGCAATCGTTGGGCAGGGCTGCTGATGACTGGCGCCGCGGCCGCGTCGGCCCTCCTGTGGCGTGGCACCTCGAGCGCGGGAGCGGCACAAAGGAGCGAAGACCGCTAGCTTGGATGCTCTAGCGCCGCCGGGCGAGCGCAACCGCCACGACAATGATGCCGCCCCGGATGATGATCTGCTGGCTGCTCTCCAGACCCATCAGGATGAGGCCGTTGTTGACGACCCCGATAAGCAGCGCCCCAAGCACCGAGCCAATGACGGATCCGGACCCACCGAAAAGGCTGGTGCCCCCGAGGACGACCGCAGCGATCACCGAAAGCTCATCACCTTCGCCCCACTGAAAGCGACCCGACTGCAGTCGGCCGGCATAGAGCAT
>JAHWJF010000465.1 GCA_019348515.1 Chloroflexota bacterium
ATCGTCCCGGGCCTTACCGATCCCTTCAACCCGCACCAAAATGGCAACATCATCGCCGTCGGTGCGGGTGACGATCGTCACAGCGCCTCCTGCCGGGGAGTACTTCACGGCATTGCTGACAAGATTCGTCAACGCCTGGGAGAGCCGGTCACGGTCACCGACGACGGGGAGTAGGGAAGGGTCGAGGTCGAGCGAGAACTGGTGTCTGTTGGTGAGCGGCCGGAAGGTCTCGACTACGTCCTCGACGAGGGTGTTGCAGTCAACCGACGTCATTCTCACCGACATCTGACCGTCATCCATTCGGTCGACGAGCAGGACATCGTCCACCAGCCGATTGAGGCGGCTCGCTTCACGGTGGATCACCGCCGCATCCCCGGCGACGGCTGGATCAGATCCATTGCCGGCCAGCAGCTCGCTGTAGCCGATGATCGCGGTCAGCGGGGTGCGGAACTCGTGACTGATCGTAGAGAGGAAGCGGCTCTTGCTCTGATTGAGCCGCTCCAGCTCGGAAATGGCCTCCTCCTGTGCCTGGAGAGCGGCCTCGGAAGCCAGCTCCGCGAGCTTGCTCTCGGTAATGTCCCGCAGGTTGCAAAGATAGCCGCGGACACTGGGATCCTCGAGCAGGTTCATGATCGTGATCTGGTACCAGCGCCAGCCCAGCTCGGCGTGCTTGATCCTGGCCTCGACGGAGGCCACCGCCCGCGGCTGGCCGTCAACCTCGTCGAACAGGGCGAGCACTCGCTCGTGATTCTCGGAGTGGACGAACTGCAGACTTGTTTCCATCGGCCCGAGCATCTCCGCTACGGGGATGCCGGCCACCGGCTCCGCCGAGGGGCTCATGTAGATCACCTGCATCGCTTCGTCGACCACGACAGTGACATCCGGGTCGTTCTGCACTAACGCGCGGAAGCGCGCCTCGCTCTTACGCAGCGCCGCTTCGGCTTCCTTGCGCGCCGTGATGTCCTGCACCTGTCCGATCACGGCCTGAATCATGCCGCGCTCGTCCTTCACGGCGCTCGCGTTGAGCAGCCCCCACACGATCCCGCCGTCCTTGCGCACGAAGCGCTTCTCGAACTGATACGCATCCAGCTCGCCGCAGCGCATGCGTTGCAGGTGCTCAGTCTGCAACTCGAGATCCTCGGGATACGTGATGTCTACGATGCGAACGCCTTCCAGCTCACCGGATGCGTAGCCGAGCAGGTGTTCCAGCGCCGGATTAGCCACCAGGATCGTGCCCTCCGGAACGGAGAGCGCCATGCCAATGCCGGCACCCTCGAAGATCGAGCGAAAGCGTGCCTCGCTTGCGCGCAGGGCAGCCTCCAGCCTCTTCTTGTCGCTGATGTCAAGCAAGACGCCGTGCCACGCGAGGGGATCGCCGCGCTCGTCCCGGGTCAGCGTCGAGCGGTCGTGGACCCAGATCCAGGCGCCGTCGTGGCTGCGCAACCGGTACTCAAGATGGAGAGGCAGACCGGTCCGTCCAGCCTCGGCATCTCCCTGACGAACGGTCTCGACGTCGTCTGGATGCACCCGCGTCAAATACACCTCGAGATCGCCACCATGGAAATCGAGTGTCAGACCGGTCAATGCGGTGAAGCATGGGCTGGTGTAGGTATAGCGGCCACTCGGGCCCGGCTCGAGACGGTAGATCGCTGCCGGCAGCTGCTCGACGATGGTCCGCAGATGCGCCTCGCTCTCGCGCAGGGAGGCCTCCAGCCGCTTCTGCTCGCTAACATCCAGGAGCACGCCATGCCAGACACGTGGGCGCCCCCGTTCGTCACGCGTGAGGACCGAGCGGTTGTCAACCCAGATCCACTCATCGTTGCCACCCCGGATGCGGAACTCGATTTGCGCTGCCTCGCCTGTGCGAGTAGCGTGCTCGTCAGCAGCTCTTACGGCCTCACGATCGTCGGGATGGACCCGCTCCAGCAGGGTGGCGAAGGTGGTCGGGAGATCGTCGCGCCCGAGCCCGGTCAGTTGCGTGAACCGCGGGCTGACGTATTGAAAGGCGGCGGTGGCGCCGGGTTCCAGACTGTAGAGCGCAACCGGTAGTTGACTGACGAGCGCCTCGATCTGGGCCTCCTGCTCGCGCAGCGCGGTCTCCGCTATTTTCTGAGCGGTGATGTCCTGCACGTGCCCAAAACCGCCGGCGAAGGCTCCCTGCTCGTCGCGCAGAGCGGAGACGGTGACATGCCCCCACAGCACCGACCCATCCTTACGCAGATAGCGCTTCTCTCGCTGGTACGACTCCATCTCGCCCGCTGCCAGTCGCTGCCATTGCTCGCGGTCGATCGCTTCTTCGTCCGGGTGGGTGACGGACTCGAATCCCCGGGCTAGCAGCTCATCTCGCTCGTAACCGAGCATGCGAGCATAGGCGGGGTTGGCGTCGATCAGGCGGCCATCGGGCGTAGCTACCGCCATGCCAATGGTGACGTGCCGAAACGCCGCGGCCAGCGCGGCGAGCACCGGGCCGGGCTCGGCAGCTGGCCCCGCGTCGCTACCGTTGCGCGTTGCGAGCGCTTCAGACACTTGCACTTGGCGCTTGCCTCCGTGCCACGCGCGATAGATCGACATGCCGTGTGCCCACGGCACAGTTCTTCATACTAGGCCAAATCGCGACGGCGACCGCCGCGTAGTGAAACGCGTCGCCTCCGTTTTGCTCTATGGTTGCCCAATCTCCAGGTGATCGAATCAACATAAGTCTACTGGGTGGAACGAGATGGATAAGGAGTTGCCATGCCTGGCGGCCCCGCCGCACCGTACGATCTGATCGTCATCGGCGCAGGCGCCGCGGGAAGCACCGCCGCGTCTGAAGCGCGCGGGCAGGGTGCACGTGTGGCGATGGCCGAGCAGTGGAAAGTGGGTGGCACCTGCCTCAACGCGGGCTGTGATCCAACAAAGGCGCTCGTGCGCGCCGCTCACGCGCTCCACGAAGCTCGCGCGGCTGGGCGGTTTGGCATCACGGTTGAGGACGTGTGCGCCGATTGGCCCGCCGTGATCGGCCGCGTCGAACGCGTTATCGACGCCATTCGTGGTGGCGACGGTGACCGCAATATCCGGGAGGCTGGGATCGATCTCCGCAAGGGACACGCGCGCCTCCTCTCGGCAACCGAGGTCGAGATCGGGGGAGAT
>JAHWJF010000466.1 GCA_019348515.1 Chloroflexota bacterium
GATGGCACGACTCTCGTCGCGCTTCGGAAGGATTCAACGACCTATCCCCAGGCATTACTGGTCGGTGGCTGGATCCAGGACTACCCGGACCCGCAAAACTGGCTGAGCGTCTTCTGGACCTGTGACTCGACCTTCGCCCAGCGGGTCGGTTACTGCAACGAGGAGTTCGACCGGCTGACGGAACTGGGAGACACAACGGTCGATCCCGAGGAGCGGATCGGCTACTACGAACAAGCCGGAGAAATCCTGATCGACGACGTGCCCGGTCCGTTCCTCTACAACCCCGCCGCGACCTTCGTCGTCAATCCGGCATTCACCGGATACACCCCGACCGCAAGCGAAGTGGAGTGGCCTGGCTACCTCTCCTCGCCCATGACCCTCGACCTGGTCGAGGAGTAATCGCCGACGAAGAACGCGTAGCGATTCTGTTTCCAGAAGCGCTACGCGCATCTCGTTCATCATTGCCAGCCATGCCGCAGGTGCGAGAGTTCGAGCCGCCCATGCCTCGCTCCCACGAACACAGCGTCTCAGCTCGATACGGCCAGACGCCTCGTATCGGGCACTTTTGGAACCCTTTTGTTGTGCTAACTGCTCAACACGTGGAACTGAACAGAAGCTAGGAGCGGATCTCCGATGCTGGAATATGCGTTCCGCAGGACTCTTTGGGTGATCCCGGTCATCATCGCCGTGGCGGCGGTTACCTTCTTCCTCATGTACCGCGCCCCAGGTGGTCCCTGGGACCGTGAGAAAACACTCCCCGCGGCCACGCTCACGGCGCTGAATACCAAATTCGGACTTGACAAGCCCCTCTGGTTTAATGTCGACGCGGTTCGTGAGAAGCGAGCTGAGGGCGTCGCAAACCCGCTAGTGCTTGCAACCGTGTTCATCGACAGCCGATTTCTCAATTACATGACCGGCGTTTTCCGCTTCGATCTTGGTCCCTCGTACGCCTCGAAAGGCGCCGAGTCGGTTCAGGAGCTTATCGCCAGAAAGTTCCCCATCTCGCTGAAACTCGGACTTGTGGCCATTGTCTTTGCAGTGACTGTTGGTATTCCCCTCGGGGTGATTGCCTCGCTACGTCAGAATACCTGGCTTGACTATCTCTCGTTGGGAACGTCGACGCTTGGCGTCTCCATTCCAACATTTGTCAGCGGCTTGCTCCTCCTGCTCTTCCTCAGTAGCACGTTCGGCTTCTCCCCAATCCGCAGTCCCGGGGAGTGGGAAGGGTTTGGCCGCGCATATTTCCTACCCGGGATCGTTCTTGGCCTTGGCACCATGGCCTACATCGCGCGGCTGACCCGCTCCAGCATGCTCGAGATCAAGCGTCAGGACTACATCCGAACCGCGCGCGCCAAAGGTCTCTCCGACCGCGGTGTCGTCAACAGGCACATGTTGCGAAATGCGCTGATCCCCATCATCACGATTCTCGGCCCCGCCGCCGCCGACCTCGTTACCGGGTCGATCATCATCGAGTCAATTTTCGGCGCCCCCGGATTAGGTCGGGAGTTCGTCGAATCGATCGGGAAGCGCGATTACTCCGTCATCATGGGTACGGCCATCTTCTACGCGATACTGGTGGCCATCGCCAACGTCCTCGTCGATCTCTCATATGGCCTCATTGATCCGCGCATTCGAGTCCGACGCTAGCATTGGGGAGGGTTCGATGTCGCAGGCGACGATGACTCCGACGTCGGAAGCGTCACCGTCGACTGTTCCCGGGACGCTGGGAGCGACGAGAGCACCCCGGAGTCTCTGGTCGAACGCGTGGCGACAATTTCGGCGCAACAAGCTCGCCATGGCCGGGATGGTCTATCTCATCTTCCTCGCCTTCGTCGGCGCCTTCGCCCCGGCCATCGCGCTTCACAATCCAGTGCAGGGCGACCTGCGTGAGGCGGGCAAGTACCGTCAGGCGGCCTGGATCCAGACTGACAATCCCAAGACGACCGGAGATTGGGCCTACCCTCTCGGCACCGATAGCAACGGCCGCGACGTCTTCAGTCGCCTCGTCTACGGCACTCGCATCTCTCTTGTCGTCGGATTCATCCCGATGGCAGTGATCATGATGATTGGGATTCCCATCGGCCTCGTGGCGGGATTCGCCGGCGGCATGATCGATAACGGTCTCATGCGGCTAACGGATATCGTTTATGCCTTCCCGGCGCTTCTCTTTTTCATCATCATGCAGATCTCCTTCGGCGATACCGAATTCGGTAGTTTGCTCAATGGGTTAGTGTTGCTCTTCGTCACGCTATCGATCATTAACTGGACCAGCGTGGCGCGGCTCGTGCGGGGTGACACGCTCGCCCTGAAGGAGAAGGAGTTCGTTGAGGCCGCCAGGGCCAGCGGCGCTTCGTCCTGGCGCCAAATCAGCCGCCACATCCTGCCGAATGCCCTCGGTCCCATCATCGTTGCGGGCGCGTTCATCGTGCCCGGTGCGATCATCGCTGAGGCCGTGCTGACATACCTCGGTATCGGGCTCCGGCCCGACGTCAGTCTCGATTCTCCATTCCCGACCTCTTGGGGGCAGATGATCCAGGCCGGCCAGTCGGCGTACCGTGTCCAACCGTGGCTCCTGATTGCCCCGAGCGTCGCGGTCGGACTCATCACCCTCTCGTTCACCTTCGTTGGCGACGGCCTGCGCGACGCGCTCGATCCCCGCGACCAGATTTAATCCGGGTGACCGGGTGATGGATGATAGGGAGTGCGGTTAACATCCGTCCTCCATTAGCCCTTCTCAAGGGCCATCGGCGCGAGAAACGCCGGGAATGAGTGAGGATTCCCCTATCACCCTATCACGGAATGGCCCCATCACCCTCATCCGCTGCGAATGGGCCGGCCCTGACTCTTTGATGGTCGCCTACCACGACGAAGAGTGGGGCGTCCCCTGTCACGACGATCAAGATTTGTTTGAACGTCTGATTCTCGAGGGGTTCCAGGCTGGGCTCTCCTGGTCGACCATCTTGCGCAAGCGAGAGGCATTCGTCCGGGCTTTCGACAGGTTCGATCCGGCGATTGTTGCCGGCTACGGACTCGATGACGTAGCTCGGCTGCTCGGCGACGCCCGCATCGTGCGCAACCGTCTGAAGGTGGCTGCCGCCATCTCGAACGCCCAAGCGTTCCTTG
>JAHWJF010000467.1 GCA_019348515.1 Chloroflexota bacterium
TCGGCGATGCGTCATGGCTCACTCGGATGCCGTATGAGGAACCTGCTGCGAAGCGATCGTCATCCAGTGCGCGGAGTCTAGCGAGTGAGGGACCGCGTCCAGTTCGGGCTGATGCTGGCGCCGTATCTCGCGGGACTCGCGGTCCTGGTGCTTCTCCCCGCCCTGGCCGGTTTTGGCCTCGCGTTCACCGAGTACGATGCTCTGCAGCCACCGCAATTCGCCGGTCTTGCCAATTTCCGCGACCTGATCGATGACGAGGTCTTCCATATCGCGGTCGCCAATTCGCTCTTCTACATCGGGCTCGCGGTGCCACTCCGCCTAGCCGGAGCGTTGCTGACCGCCCGGCTGCTACTGCGCCCGAAGCGTGGGATCCATTTCTATCGTGCCACCGTCTACCTCCCGACCGTGATCCCCGACATGGCCTGGGCGCTGATCTGGTTATGGATCCTCAACCCGATCTATGGGCCGCTCAACCAGTCCTTGGCCCTTCTCGGCATAGACGGACCCTCCTGGCTAGTCGACCACACGACCGCTCGGCTGGCCATCGTGCTCATGATGAGCTGGCAAATTGGTGAAGGGTTCGTCGTCTGCCTGGCCAGTCTGCAAAATGTTCCCCGTGACCTGCTCGACCAAGCCGCCGTCGATGGCAGCTCAGCATGGCGTGTGTTCTGGACGGTCACGCTGCCCAGCATCGCCCCCGGCTTGCTCCTCCTGCTCTTTCGCGACACGATCTTCAGCTTCCAGGCGAACTTCGTGCCCGCGCTGATCGTCGGTCGGGGTGGCGGTCCCGACTACGCCACGACGTTCCTTCCGATGTACATCTACACGACCGCGTTTGACTATCTGCGCTTCGGCTACGCGGCCGCCATGACCTGCGCCATGTACGTCGTCACCGGGGTCGTGCTGTGGCTGCAATACCGGGTCGCGATCCACTGGCGCCTCGGATTCGATGATGCTGTCTAGCGTCGCCGGACGCCGCCGTCGCCAGACGCTGGACGTGGCCCATCGCCTGATCGCGACCGCGTTGGCGCTCCTCTTTCTGCTGCCCCTGCTCTGGGCCGCATCGGCCTCACTGCGGGCGACAGGGGTGCCGGCGCCACGCGAGATCGAATGGATCCCATCGCCAATCGCCTGGGAAAACTACCGGACCGTCTTCCGGCTTATCGAGCTGCACCGGTTTGTGCTCAACTCGTTGTTCGTTGCCGCGCTGGCCGTCCCGCTCACGATCGTCGTGGCCTCGTGGGCGGGATTCGTCATCTCGCAAATCTCGCGGCGCTGGCGATTGCGACTGACCGCCCTTTCCGTCCTCTGCCTGATGGTGCCGCTGACCGCGATCTGGCTACCGCGCTTCATCCTGTTCAAGGAAGCGGGACTGATCAACCAGCGTATCGCGCTCGTCGTTCCATCACTGATGGGAACCTCGCCGCTCTACGTCTTGTTGTTCACCTGGATGTTCCTGCGCGTCCCGCGCGAGGTCTATGAAGCAGCAAGGCTGGACGGCGCCGGCCCGTACCGCATCTGGGCCCAGATCGCCCTTCCGCTGGGGCGACCGATGATCGTGGCCATCGCCGTGCTCGCCTTCGTCCACTATTGGAACAGCTTCGTCGAGCCGCTGCTCCTCATCCGAACCACCGATAACATGACCGTGTCGTTGGGGTTGCGCGTCCTCCACTCACTCGACCGCACGAGCTGGCCCTTGCTGATGACCGGATCCGTCCTGGTCATGGCGCCGGTAGTGATCGTCTTCTTCCTGGCCCAGCGCGCCTTCATGCAAGACGCCCACGGACGCAGCGTCCTGGGGGAGTGACAGTCCGCTATGGTCCTGCGCCGAGATCCACCGTCGTTGCGCGATCGAAGGCGTCCAGGCTGTTCGCGGTCGCCATCGTGGCCGCCGCGGGGATGTCGATCGCTTCGTAGAACGACCGGTCGAATTCGGCGTTGAAGGCGTCCTCGACCTCGGGCCAGGTCGAGATCGAAGGAAGACGGTGCATAACGGTGATGTTGTCGAGAAAGACCTGACTGCTCGCTGGCGGCAATCCTTCCCCCTCCACCGACATCGTGTCGCTGGTAGTCGGCTCCCCATTCTCGAGCGGCACGCCCCGTAGAAAGACGTCGGAGCGAGCCACGCTCTCCAGGACCGGAACGATCCGGCCCGTCTCGGCCAGGATTTGCTGCCCCTCTTCACCGACGGCGTACTCGATGAGCGCCCAAACGGCGTCCTTGTGCTCGGCCCTCGCCGCCATGCAAAAGGCGTCGCTGTGGAGCACGGTCGAAGCCTCGTCGATGACAGGAAGTGGGGCGACGTCCCAGGTGAAGCTCTCGATCTTCCGTAGGGTCGGCACCTCGCGCCGGCTCTGCAGGAACATCGCGGCCCCGCCGCGCATGAACCGCGCCCCATCCTCCTCGGCCGCGACCTCCTCCTCCGGCGGTACGACATTGTGGCCATGTACGCCGAGACTGATGAATTTCTCGAGACCCTCGATCGCCTCGGGAGTCTCCAGGGTCAACGTCGTCGGATTTTCGAGATCGTCGACGATCTCGCCACCGGCGCTCCACACAAACGGCGCCATCCGGTACATGGTCGGTTCGACGACCAACCCGTAGACATCAGTCTGGCCGTCGCCGTCGGTGTCCTGGGTCAATGCTTCGCCGGCGGCAACGAACTCGTCCCAGGTCCAACCCCCTGTCGGCAACGGCACATCGTTGGCGATGAACAGATCGACGTTGTAATAGACGACCAGGCTGGAGACGTTCTGCGGCATGCAGGTCTGGTCGAGACCGCGAAACGTGAAGGCATCCATCGCGATCGGCGCGTAGTGCTCCACCGAAAGCGTTTCGTTGCTCGCCAGGTAGGGCGCGATCGGTGCGAGCACGCCACGGGCGGCGTACTGGCCGAACTGCCGGTAGTTGATGAGAAAGACGTCAGGCGGCTCGTCAGCGGCGAAGTCGGTCGTGATTTTTCGGTAGTAATCGGATTGGCCGGGGGTGTAATCGATCTCGATGTCGATGTCAGAGTGTGTTGCTTCGAATCCGGAGACGACCTGCTCGTACGCGATCTGCTCAGTTGGGTCACCCCAGAAGGCGAAGCGGATCGAAGTCGGCTCCTGTGCCGAAGTGCGGGC
>JAHWJF010000468.1 GCA_019348515.1 Chloroflexota bacterium
GCAGGCCGACGGGGGTGAACAGACCCGGCCGGCCGGCAGCGACCTCGCGGTAGCGCTGAGCCAGCACACCCTGGGGGAAGTTGTACGCTTCGAAGCGGCCCGCCAACGCCATGCGACCCATCTCGGGGGCCATCGCCCAATTGCCCGCGACCACGCGATGGATCAACCCATCGAGGGCGAGCATGCTGAGCCCGCCCTTGGCCCGGTCGCCGATTCCTGTGCAGTGGATGAGGGTCAGGTCGCACGGATGCCCGGATGCGAGGTAGCGCTCACGCAAGCCGCGCAATAACAGATCCGGTTCGAGCAGCCCGCCTCCGGAGCCCTCCACCACGAGGGAGGCGTGATCCGAAATATCGGAGACGGCCTCAGCGGCGCTGAGAATCGGCTTGCGCATGGATCGTGCTCTAGCTCCTCGCGTCGTTCGTGACGAGGATGAGACCTGTCACGTTCGTGTGGTGCAGCATCGCCGGTGCTGGCGCCACCGTGACGAACGGCGTTGCTCGTCGCCTCACATCACACCTCCGGCGTTGGGTGAAAGCGTCTGGCCGAGATAGAGACGAGAGGCATCAGAGGCGAGAAAGACGGCGGTCGTGGCGACTTCTTCGACTTCACCGAGGCGCGGCAGGACTTGACTGGTCAATTTCGCCGCGACCCATTCGGGGGTCGCGAAGGGATCGGTCATCGGGCTGCGCAGGGGACCCGGGGCGATGGCATTCACCCGGACGCCATGCGCGCCCACCTCCCTGGCCAGCGATCGGGTGAAAGCGAGGATCGCTCCCTTCGTGGCGGCGTAGTGAGCGCAATTGGCAGCGCCCTTGATACCGAGCTGCGACGAAACGTTGATGATGCTGCCGCTCCCTTGCCCGAGCATGCTGGGGAGAACAGCTCGGGAGCAGAGGAACACACTGCGCAGGTTTGTAGCGATCGTCTCGTCCCAGACCGCCGTCGACATCTCAAGAACCGGAACCTCAGAGAGTATGCCGGCATTGTTCACCCAGGTATCGATCTGTCCAGCTTCATGCAGCACCGTGGCGGCGAACTGGTTGACCTGGGCCTCATCGCTGACGTCGACGCGTGCGGCCCCCGCCCGACGCCCGAGTCTCTCGATCTCGCGGATGAGCTGGTGAGCCGGAGCTTCAGATTCGCGGTAGCTGATCCAGACGTCTGCTCCGGCCCTTGCCAGTGCCAGCGCAATGGCTTTGCCGAGACCACGGCCGCCACCGGTGACGACCGCTACGCGTCCATCGAGCCGAAAGAGGTCGGACTCAGTCATGGTTCTTCGTCTCGTTGAGTGGGCGCTAGGGACGGAGCGACGAGCCGCCCCGCCCGCTCCTGTGCCCAGTGGTCGACGACATCGGCCGGGGCATAGACCCAGAGGACGGTCATCTCGCCGTTGCCGGTGTTCTGGAGGAAGTGTGGGGCGTCAGGAGGTATGAAGACGCAACAGCCCTCCGTCACGTCTTGTCGCTCATTGGCGACGGAAATCAGCCCTGAGCCAGAGAGAACGACATAGACCTCCTCGTTCGGGTGTTGGTGTTCGGGAATCGAGCCACCGGGGTCGAGCGTTGAATGCCCCATGGCGAAGTGGGTCGTCGGCAGGCCGGCCACCCCGGCCAAGCGGCGCGTCTCGCGACCACTGGCAAACCGCTCTGCCGGGGCATCAGCGATGCGGAGGACGTCTGGCAGCCGCGTATCCTCGTGCATAGTCAGGAATTCCTGAACGTGGGCTGGCGGCGCTCAATGAACGCCGCCTTGCCTTCGCGAGCGTCGGCGGTTTCAGTGAAGACCGCGCCACTGATCGCCTCCATGAGACCGGGCACCGGGACGCGACCCAGCGCGTCGATGATCTGCTTGCCGATCTGCAACGGAATGGGACCGTTAGCGATGATCTGCCGAGCGACATCGGCAACGGCGTCAGCAAGCTGCTCCGGGTCATGGACGGAGGTGAGAAGGCCGATTGCCAGCGCCTCCACAGCGTTTATGGTGCGCCCGGTGAAGATGAGATCCTTGGCGCGGGCCGATCCAACCAACGGCACCAGCCGGGAGAGCCCGCCCCAGCCGACACCACCGGCGAGCTTTGCTTCTGGAAAACCGAATGTGGCGCGGTTGGACGCGATCCGGAGATCGCAGGCGAGAGCAAGCTCGAGACCACCGCCGAGGGCGACGCCGTCAATGACCGCGATGGTCGGTACGCCGAGTCGGGCCAGATCGTCGAAGACAGCCTGTCCACGCACACAGGCGCGGTAGGCGGCGAGGCCCTCGGCGGTATTCCACTCGTGGAGATCGGCGCCGACCGAGAAGGCACGCTCAGACGTCGACGTGACGAGCACGACGCGGAGCGTCGGCGTCAAACTGATATCGGCGACTGCCGAGGCCAGTTCCTCAATCATTTCGCGGCTAATGGCAGTGAGCTTGGCGAGGCGATTGAGCCGGATGCGGGCAACGCGCCCTTCGCTCTCCCAAACGACATCCACGTCGGTCATCTGCCGTCTGCTCCACTGGGTGACGGTCGGCATGTTCGAGCTCATGCTCGTAATTAGAGAAGCGGTTTCCCTGTACTGGACACAAATCCAGCCATACTCGCGTCATGAACTGATTTGTAGCGACCCGAAAAGCGAATGAATAGGGAACCGGTTTCCGTCGTACTGCGCAGATTAAGGACCGGCTGAAACGTTGTCAAGGGGTATGGGAAGCGATGCTTCGCGGACCATGCCGATTGCTCGCCACCCCACATCTGCAGCTCCCACTTGGCGTAATGCACATTAAGAGGGGGTCTGGAAAGGGGTCATCGGGCCAATCGCCGGACGAGCAGATTGGTCGTGGCGAGGTAGATCCAGGCTTCCTCCGTGGCAGGGAGGACCTCGTCGTCCTTGCTCACCCGGCGATAGCGGCCTAACCAAGCGAAGGTCCGTTCCACCACCCAGCGCCGTGTGAGCACCTGGAGGCCGGCTGGCATCGGGGGCGGCTCGGCTCCCTCAGGGAGCCAGATCCAGCGTGGTGGCCGTTTGACGACCTCGACGGTCCAGCCGAGGGCTGCCCGGATCCAGTCCTCGCCTTTCCCACTGCAGCCGGCATCGACCCACACGTGGCGCAGCCGGGGGAAAAGCACGGTCTGGCC
>JAHWJF010000073.1:0-7983 GCA_019348515.1 Chloroflexota bacterium
CATCCACCCCGCCTACGACTCGCTGATTGCGAAGGTCATCACCTGGGGCCGCGACCGCGCCGAGGCAGTGGCGCGGATGCGACGAGCCCTCGTCGAACTCGTCGTCGAAGGGGTGCCAACGACGCGAGAGTTCCATCTCCATCTGCTCGAACATCCCGCATGGACAAACGGCACGGCTTCCACCATGTTCCTCGACCGCCACCCGGAGGTCATTCCTCCGCCAACCGAATTCTCTTCTGTCCCTGAATTGCATGGTGACCGCCCCTTGGAGCTGGTGGCGGAGGTGGACGGACGCCGTTTCGAGATCCGGCTGCACGAGGGTGCAGGACGCGCCCCCACAACCAACTCCGTCTCCCGGCGTCCGAAACCCGCGGTGAGACCTGACACCAACCGCTCCAGCGACGGTGCGCTCCTACGCAGTCCAATTCAAGGAACCGTGGTCCGGGTAGCGGTCGAAGCTGGAGAGCGCGTTACGCGAGGGCAGACGGTTTGCGTGGTCGAGGCCATGAAGATGGAGAACGACGTCACCGCACACCGGGACGGCGTTCTCACCAAGCTGACCGCCGCACCGGGGATGCCAGTTCGCGTCGGTGACACCATCGCGGAGATCGCCTGAGGCCCGGTCTATACTCCTGACCATGCGACAGACATTCTCCCCATCCGGCACTCCGGCACTCAGCGACGATCTCATCGAGGCGGCTCGAGCGCTTTTCCCGGATCACATTGACGCGCAGGAGATCGCCGGGCATCCAAACCTCGTCAAAGTCACGACACCGACGCGGGTCGGACGTGTCCGGCGGTGGCCGGCGGGAGTTACCGCGACCGACGTCGCCTTCACGCGAGAAATCATGACGATGGCGCGGGATGCCGGGATAACCGCCGTCCCAAGGCTCGTCGCGACACCGGACGCTCCTGACGAACCGGCGCTGCGCATCGGTAGCCGACTCTACGACGCTCAGCTGTGGGCGCCTGGAGCAGCTCCGCCACGGGCGGAGGCCGCGTGGCCAGCTCCGGAAGACCGCGTCGACATTCCCGCTGTCCTTTCCGCGGCCGCGTTCGCTGCCGTCATCGCGGCCACCGCGCGCCTCCATGAGACGACCGCGGCGATGGCTGGCCGGCCGGAGATCCCGGCCGCGCCCTTGTCGATGCTGCCCGGCGCCGTACGGCAGGCCCACGGCCGTCATCTTGGTGCGCTCCGTGCCCGAGCCCGGCGAGAGCCTGCCATCCAGCGCTGGCTTGCCCCTAGTGAACGCCTGATGGCCGCCGCCGAGCCAATTGTTCTCGCCGCGATCGAGGAGCAAGAGTCCCCGCCGACCGTGCTGCATCTCGGGCTCTGGCCAGCACATATCTTGCTCGACGGTGATGCGCTCGTTGGGCTTCTCGGATGGGAACGGGTGGCGGCAGGCTCACCACTGCTCGACATTGCTCAGGCGACACTCCGCTTGCAAGGGTGGAGCGATGATGCAGTCGAGGGCGCTCTCGCGACCTATGCTGAGACACGGGTTCTCTCCCCGGCTGAACGCCGGCTGCTGCCCGCGGTCGCCGCCCTCGACGCCGTAGCAACCACCGGTCGTTTACTCGAGCAAACGTACGCCGTGGCGGAAACCGCGCGGCCGCCGACGGCGCTGCGCGCGGCGATCGAAATGATGTTGCGATCGATGTCGGCACTCGACCGGAATCTGATCGCGCAAGCGACCGTGGGCAAGAGCAATCGTACGCCGTGGCGACGCGGGCCGCGGCCCACCTCACCCCGAGAAGGAGGAAAATTTCGTGTCCGACGCCGCTGACGCTCCTGATCTCCTCAGCGAGAGATGCGTCGCCTGTCGACGAGACGCGCCACGCGTCACGGACGAGGAAGCCGCCGCGTTGACGCCCCTCATTCCCGATTGGGAATGGCAGGAGCATGACGGTGTACCGAGATTGGTACGGACGTTCCGTGTGTCCAATTTCCGTGAGGCGTTGGCCTTGACCCAGCGCGTCGGGGAACTCGCCGAAGAGGAAGGGCATCACCCGGCGTTGCTCACCGAGTGGGGAAAAGTGACCGTCTCCTGGTGGACGCACAAGATCCGTGGTTTACACCGAAACGACTACATCATGGCCGCCAAGACTGATGCCCTCGCCCGAGACGTCGGCCTCATCGGTACGCCGGCTGCCGGGACCAGCACGTAGTGGACGTTGGCAAGACTGCTTGATCCCGCCAGTCTGTCATTCCGAGCCAGAGCGAGGAATCTCGTCTTCTGACGCGCACGCGCCCTCGTGCCAAGCCGCCCCAGCCGCCCCATCCTTCGGCATGACCCCAATTCTCGCCCATGTGCCGGTGGTTCATACCCGTTCAGGTCGGTGACTCCGTCGAGCTGATCGCGGAAATGGCTGCCTCTACCGCGCCCTCGGCGTTCTCCGCGGCGACGATCATCCCTTCCTGATCGGGGAACTGGACACCGCCCTCCTCGCTGACAAGCAGTTCCGCCCAACCGCCCAGAAGCACGACTGGGCGCCCTAGACGGAGCCCCAGCGCGATCTCGGAAAGTGTTCCCCAGCCTCCTCCAACGGCGATCAGAGCTTGGCCGGTGGCGGCGACCAGTGCGTTGCGTGCCTGTCCCAAACCCGTGCAAACCACATGCTCAACCCACGGGTTCGCCGCCCGGTCGTCGTAACCGGGGATGATCCCGATGGTTACGCCGCCGGCCTCCCTGGCGCCACGACAGGCCGCGGCCATCCCGCCACCAAGACCACCGCTAACGAGTACGCAGCCGCGCTCGGCAAGGAGTCGACCGACCGCTCCCGCAAGCAGGAGCTCCGCATCGGAGGCCTCGGCGGGCGCACAAACAGCGATCCGCGGCGCGCGCCCTGGGAGAGAGCTCACGGGACCGCGCTCCCTGAGGCGCCCAGCGGGAAGGACGCGATCGGTTCGTGCCGCACCCCGCTCTTTCCGAAGTGACTCCGCATCAGAATGACCTCGCGCACGGGAACCGGCACGGGCGCCGGCGAGATGGCCGCTCCAGTACCTCGATCGACGAACCGTCCCTTCACTGCTTCCGGCAGATCACGCAGGCGAACGAGCTCGCCGTCGTCGTTACGCACCCGGCCCAGGGTAATGTGCGGGTGATACGGCTCGTCTCCAACGGCAAACCCTAACCCGCGCAGCGCGCCTCTGACATCGTGCTGTAGCGACTCGAGCCGGTGGACCGGTCCATGCAGTCCCAGCCAGAGCACGCGGGGACGGCGAAAGCTGGGGAAGACGCCGAATCCCGCTGTGCGCAGGTCAAACGGTGCATGGGCAGCGACCACCTCCGGCAGCGCTAGCCGCAGCAACTCCGCTCGCTCCGGCTCAGTCTCGCCTAGGAAGTGCAATGTCAAATGCAGTGTCTCAGGCTGTACCCAGCGCACCGGCCAGCCCTCAGCCGCGAGCGCCGCGATCACGTCGGCGACGAGACGCTGCGCCTCCTCGCCCAGGGGCACGGCGATAAACAGCCGCCACGCTGTATGGACAGCGTCTGGCGGGGGAGGACGGGGTTTCGAGGGGCGAGGTTTTCCCGATGCCATGCCGTTATCTTACTGGCGGGAATCGCGGGCCGGTTTCGATGGGCGGATTCCAACGCGCTGATCCACCTCGCTGCTTCTACCGGCGTCCCATGGCGCAGGGCCGGGACGTCGTCCCGGCCCTGCTCGTCTCTTTTTCGGACTACGGGGTCGGCGTGGCGTCCGCCATGGTGAAGTGGGCGACGTTCACCACCCACGCGCTCGCCGGCTCATCGCCGTCATTGCGGACCAGGCCGGCCAGAAATGGCGGGAAGAACGCGGAGTCCCCCTCGCGCAAGGTGAACTCAGTATTCGCCGCCACCTGCTCCGGCTCTGGAGCCGGCGTACCGGGGTCGACCCGCCGCGCGACCGGCGTGTCGCTCTCGACCTGGAACGTCAACTCACCGGACGCGGCGTAGATGAGGACCGCTGCGGGATCCGTCGGGTTGAAGGTGATGACGGCTCCCGGTTCGAGGGCGACGCGCCCGAGGCTGAGGAAGGCAGTGCTTGGCGCCGTGACCCCGATAGAGCCAGAGGCGACCGTCCGGGCCGTCACCCCATCGGGGAGCACGCCGGGGGCCGGTGTGCCCTCTTGGGCCAGCGCACTCCGATCCATGTCTCGAACGACACCCGCTGTCAACGCCAACGTGATGAGCAGCACAACAATGGAACCCCAGCGCATGAGACGCTCCTTCTTCGATACCGAACGACGCCATTGACAACTGGCAACCAAACGCCAGTCCCTCAGCGATGCCGTGCAAGAACAATGCCGCACGCTTCACGCGGCGCTCTTTCCGAGCCGGGAAGCGCTCGCAGGCACCGCGATACGCTGATTTATGAACCAACGCGAACGCTCACTGTGGGCCATCGCGTCTGCACCGAGCAACGGATGGAAAGAGCAGCGCGGTGGATCGCCAGTTCGGCTCGGTTGGTGTGCGTCGGGAGAACGGTGTGCGGCAGTAGTATATGAATCAATTCCCGGGATTCGGGGAACGTATCCTTGCAAGGATCGGCATGACGACGGCTTTTCTGGGACCACCCGGCACATTCAGCGAGGAGGCGGCGCTGCTGCGCGCCACGTCGGAAAACCTCGTCGCGTTCTCCTCGTTTCCCGCATTAGTCTCGGCAGTCGAGACCGGGCTCGCGGACGAGGCGGTCCTGCCGATCGAGAACTCGATCGAAGGGGCGGTGAGCACGACGCTTGATCTGTTGATTCATGAGACCGCCCTCCGCATTGCGGGCGAGCTCGCCGTCCCGGTACGCCATTTCCTGATCACCGCCCCCGGGGTACGGCTGGCGGATGTTCGCGTTGTAACCTCGCACCCACAACCATTCGGTCAGTGCCGGCGCTTTCTCGATCGATGCCTGCCCGGGGTCGAGCAAGTCGCCGCCCTGTCGACAGCTGGCGCGGTGCAAGAGGTTGCCTCCAGCGACGATGGCCACCGCGCCGCCATCGGCACGGCGCGAGCAGCCGAGCTCTACGGCGGCACGATCCTGGCACACGACATCCAGGATGTGCATACCAACGTGACCCGCTTCGTCGTCCTCGCAAGCGAGGACGCGCCACCGACCGGTGACGACAAGACGTCGCTGGCGTTCCGCGTCCGCGAAAATGTCCCTGGTGCCCTGCACGATATCCTCGCCGAGTTCGCGGTCGAGACCTTGCAGATGACGAAGATCGAAAGCCGCCCCAGTAAGGGGTGGCTCGGCGACTACGTCTTCCTCATCGACTTTGAGGGGCACCGCCGGGACGAGCGGGTGGCCCGCGTCCTCGATCGCATTCGGGAGCGCTGCTCGATGTTGAAGATCTTCGGGTCGTACCCCCGGTTCCCGCTAGATTCGCTGCGCGCCTCGATCGACCCTGGCCAGCCAATCGACTGAAACGGCTCACCCCCATTCGGGAAGGACTAGCACCTCCGTGCGCTTGCTGATTGACGAGACCTTCGCCACCTCGCCTTACACGATCCCCATTACTTCCGGTTGGGTCTCACCTCCAGAGGGCATCACAGTCGAAGTGGTGACTTCGCTGACAGCGAGCTCCGCAACCGACGAGATCCCTCTCCTCGCTCCGGCGTCTGAGCTTTTGCGCCTCCAGCAGACCCATGCGGTCGTCGGCGACATTGCGGTGGTGGCCGATGGAAATAGCGCCATCGCCATGCGCACCCCGGTCCGCCCGGACGAGGTCGAGGCGACTCCCGTGCGACTCCTCGACACTAGTGGCGCGGCCGAGCTGCTGGCGAGGGCTACGCTGAAGCCCTTCTATGGCATCGAGTCGACAAGCTGGGTGCGTGAGAACGATTCGCCTGACGCGGCTCGCGCCGAGGTCGTCATCGTCGAGGGGGCCGAAGCGCTGCGCGAGCCGGAGGGCGGTTACAGCGAGGATCTCAGCCGGGCCTGGTTCATCCTGACGGCACAACCGGTCATCAGCCACATCCTCCTCGTGCCGCGCACACTGCCCCCGGAACTCATGATGGACATCGTCATGTTTCTCGACGCCGCCAGAACCGAGGGTCTGGCGCGGAGGCGGGACTGGCGCCCGCAACTCGCCGACCGGGAAGGGGTTGGCAGGGATCGTGCGAGCGCCTTCTGGGTAGCCCAGCGCCTGAAACTGGAGGAGGCAGATCGTCGGGCGCTGCTCGATCTGCTTCGGAGAGGCTCTCGGGGAACGTCCAGCGCACCTCCAATGAACGTAGCTTTTGTTGACGGGGCCAGCTCAGAGTAATTGGCCGCTGCCGGTTCCCGCGCGACGGGGCCAGGCAAAGAGGGGGAGAGATGACCCGCCAGCTGAGCCAGTTCGAAAACTATCTCGTCCATGAATTCGTCGACGATTATGTCGATGGCATCATGTCCCGTCGTGACATGATGCGCCGCGTGCTCCATATCACTGGTGGCATCGCGGCCACAGCGACGGTGTTGACCGAGCTCGGCGTGAAATCGGCGTCCGCCCAAGAGGGGACTCCTGCCCCGCGCCCGACCCCGACCGAGCCACGAAGTAGCGTCAGCGTGCCCGAAGACGATCCCAGCATCACCGCGTCGGACACTACCTTCCCAGGTGCTGATGACGCACAAATCACCACCTATCAGGCGATGCCCGCCTCCGACGATGGTCCATTCCCGGTCGTCCTGATCTGTCATGAAAACCGCGGTCTCACGCCCCACATTCGCGACGTCGCTCGTCGTTGGGCCGCCCAAGGGTATCTTGCGTCCGCGCTCGATCTCCTGAGCCGTGAGGGCGGAACGGCGTCGATAGCCGATCCCGCGGAGATTCCGGCCCTCCTCTCTGACGAGAGCAAGCTGCAGCGTCACGTTGATGACTTCAAGGCCGCAGCCGCCTACTATGCGACTCAAGAGAACGCGGACACTGCGCGCCTCGGTATGACCGGGTTCTGCTTCGGCGGCGGCATCACCTGGCGGGCCGCAACCCAGATGCCCGAACTGGATGGTGCAGCTCCCTACTATGGCCCGCCGCCGCCGCTTGAGGAGGTCCCGAACATCCGCGCCGCAGTCTTCGGCGTTTACTCCGACGACCCGGATGACTTCGCCAATGAGGGCCGCGAAGAGCTGATCGCGGCACTGGAAGAAGCGGGCGTCACCTTCGAAATCGAGGTCTACCCGGACACAGAGCATGCGTTCCACAACGACACTGGTCCGCGCTGGAATGAAGAGCAGGCGCTCGCGGCGTGGAACGACACCGTGGCCTGGTTCGAAACCTATGTGAAGAACGCGTCAACCGAGGCCACCCCGACGTAGTCCACAGCATGACGATGAAGCCTCTCCGCGTCGGCGGAAAGGCTTCATCTGCTCGGTCGACCTTCTTCGTTCCATTCCCCTCAGCTGAGTGACGAGCTCGTTTCAGGTTCAAGGCCGCCGCCGAGCCTGGAGCGAATCTCTTCTGCCGCCTCATCGCGGATTTTGGCGGAGAGGGCCGCGACGTGAAGGTCTATGGCGGCGTCCAGTGCCTGGGAGAAGGGGGGCGGGCTTAGCCGCTCGCCCGGTGTCGCCTCGAGACCAAGGATCGGTGCGACGCTGGCAACTCGGACCTGCAACGTGTAGTGACGAAGACCCGCCTCAGCCCACTTCATGTACGCGGCGCCGGCGGCGGCGAGATCCCGCACCGCCGCTTCGGCAAACCGGTCGCTCGCATCGCGAATGGCGTTCTCTGCCGCGGCAAGGTCACTGTCATAAGCGTCGACGATACCTTGCGCCCATTCCCGGCGCCGCGCCTCCTGCTCCTCACTGGCTCGCTGCTGGGCCGCCTCTGCTTCCGCCCGAGCCATCGCGGCACGTTGCATGGCGACCTCAGCCTCAGCTTGAGCTTCCTCCGCCTCCCGCAGCTCCCGCTCGAGATCGCTGCTCTGGCTCGCGCTTCTCCAACTCTCCAAAATCACTCTCCCTCCCTCGGTGAGTCTCTGCCCATCACCTTCGAGGCATTCTTCCAAACGCCACACGAAGCTCTACGCGTTC
>JAHWJF010000073.1:8083-10409 GCA_019348515.1 Chloroflexota bacterium
GGCGACTCCAGGAGGTTGGGAAACCCAACGCGGGTTTATCCTCGTCAACCGCCGCCCGAGGACCCGGTCAGCGTCGACCCTTATCCAGCCGTTTTCGAGGAGGAACTAGACCCCTCACGTACACCGCCGACATTCGGTCGGGGCGGGCTCGGTCCCATGTTCGGCCCGCGCACCTTCGGCGGCGGGCGCATCCAGGTCTGGGGATGCTCTCCCGGCTGCCTGATCGCCTCGCTCATCGCGTCCGTCGTGCTTACCCTCCTCCTCAACGCCATGTTCTAACCCGACGCGAATTCGAGGGCTCCACGAGGAACGACCCGGTTACCCACCGGCCGCACCCGAGCGGCGATAGACGAACAAATCGAGCGATCTCGGGTCGGTCGCGAGCAGGGTTTCCGCGATGCCCTCACCGACGGAGGAGTAGAGGGTCACCCAACCATTCGTCGTGGTCCCGACTGGCGACCAGAGATTGACGAGGAGGTAGCGGCGTCCTCCGGCCAGAACCAGATCAGGATTGATTCCCGCCTCTTCAGCACGCGATTGCAGCTCGGCCGGGGCCTCAACCACGTCGCCGCCTTCGGGGACATACTCGGCAATGATGTCGCCATCAACGGGTACGGCAAAGACGCGCGGCGGATCGGGGGCGTCAGGATCCTGGGCAAAGACGATCGCCGTCACGCTGCTGTAGATTGACCGCTGCCACGTCTCTCCGAGTACGTAGCGCTGATCTCCGGTGGTGATCACCCGCGCATCGCCCTCAAGCGTGAAGTCGACGGCGAAGGACGTGGCGGCTTCGTAACGGTAGAGTGTCTGAGCGGTCCGGCCGAGACGGAGAAAGACGACCCGGCTGTCACCCGTTCCCTGGGCCTGCACCGCTTCAAACGGTCCCACGCAGCCGATCCGTCTCAGCCTGATGTCATTCGCAAATTCCTCTTGCCCAGCAAAGCTGTATGCGATACCCGACAACTGGATGCGATCGGGCAGACGGTCCGGTAACCCAGCGACATTGAGCTCGCCTGGATCACCTTGGCAGCCTCGCGCACGGACCGGCGATTCCGCGACCAAACCACTGGGCGGAGTTGGCGATGCTGTCGCACCCGGCACCGGCTCCAGGGGCACAATCCGCACATTCGGCAGAGGGGTCGGCGTCGGGCCGACGATGACCGTCGTCTGGAGGGTGATCTGGACGAAGCCGGGTGGCGGCGGGACTATCACCGGCGGCGGAGGAACCTGACCGCTTGGTGCGATGACGATCTCGGTGGCGACGAACTGGTAGACGCGGGTGTTGATGACGGTGAAGGTGGTCGTCAGTGGGACGAGAGCTTCCGCCTGTTCGACAGGCGCATAAAGCGGGAACGGGCCGGAGCAGCCGATGCGCCGGAATTCGGGCTCGGTCACGGTCACACTGAGGTGCGCTTCGTAGCGAAATTGCGTTTCCGCGAAGATCAGGTTGTTGAACGTCACCGGCAGTCCAACCTCGTTGAGCGCAATGTAGCGCTCCAGTTGATCGCCGCTGACGACGAAGACTTCCGCAAGACCGGGATATCCCGCGGCCCGGACCAGAATCTCCCGGCCGTCCTCGGTGAGCGGAATGCTCCCCAGCGCGGTTATGGTCGTCGTGCGCAGTTCCTCGACGGCGATCGTGGTTTCGAAACTGGCGAAGGTATAGGTGTAGCGTTGGTTTTCGAACGTTGTGGAGAACGTCCGCGCGTTCGCTTCCGCCGAGCAGGCGGACGTGACCTCGATCGTTCCGGCGGGGGTTATCGTCACTTCGGAGATGTAGCGGGCCACGACTCCAGTCGTGACAGAGACCGCGTAGACACGACCGAACGGCCCAACCGGTACCTGGTAGAGGTATGCCGCGCTCGCACTGTCGAGCTGGTCATCGGGTGACGCAAAGATGTTCAGCGTCGTTCCTGGAGCCTGCACAACGTCGATCTGGACCAATGTCCCTGGATCGATGTCGACCTCGAGGTCGAATGAGTAGCGAATTCCCTGGACTTCGATTTCTTCCGGCAGCTGTGGCGGAATCGGCGGCGGAGCATCGAGTGGGATGTCCGAGATCGGCGTCGTTGGAGGCGCCGTCGGCAAAACGAGCGGTGTCGGTACAACGTCGGTGAGTGGCGCCGTGGGGCTTGCGAGCGGGAAAGGAGTTGCGTCCACAGCCGGCGTCGCCGCTTGCGCCTGCACTGTGGGGGAGGCTGTCTCAGTCGCCGGCAGGGGTATTTCCGCCGGCGGTTCAGGAGTTGCGGTCGGCGGTACCGGTGTGCCCGTTGGAGGAACGGGTGTGGCAGCTGGCGGAACCGGCGTCTCTGTCGGAGGGATTGGT
>JAHWJF010000469.1 GCA_019348515.1 Chloroflexota bacterium
AACTGCCCTGGACTTGGCGGTACGTCTCGCTCACTCCACGCTGGCGGCTGCTCTACCGGTGGCTTCGCAGTCTCCGAGCTCCGTCCCGGGCGCCCGGTTGGCGGCCCGACGAGGTCGGGACGAGGTCGTGGGGTCTCGAACAGCGCTTCCAGCTCCTCGCCCTCGATCGTCTCCTCGATCAGCAGCAGATCGGCAATCGCCTCGAGCTTGTCCGCGTTCCCCTCGACGATGACCCGTGCACGCCCATGCGCGGCGTCGATCAGCTCCTGGATCTCCTGGTCGATCTGAAATGCGACTTCGTCGCTGTAGTTTCGCTGCTCGTTGATCTCCCGGCCGAGGAAAATCAGCTCGTCCTTCTTGCCGAATGCCCGCGGGCCCAGCGTCCGGCTCATGCCGAACTCGGTGACCATCCGTCGCGCCAACCCCGTGGCGCGCTCGATGTCATTCGCCGCGCCAGTCGACTGCTCCTCGAAGACCATGTCTTCGGCAACGTGTCCCGCCATGTAGACCGCCAGCTCGTCTTCGAACTGTGCTTTGGTCTTGAACAACCGGTCCTCATCCGGGACCACCCGGGTGTACCCGCCCATCATGCCGCGCGCGACGATGCTCACTTTGCGCACCGGATCGGCGTTCGGCAGCATCCTCGCTACTAACGCGTGCCCCGCCTCGTGGTAGGCGGTCATGATCCGCTCCCGGTCGGAGATGACCCGGCTCTTGCGTTGCGGCCCCGCAATCACGCGATCGATCGCTTCCGTCAGCTCATCACGGCCAACGGTCTTCCGGTTCTTGCGGGCGGCCAGGATCGCCGCCTCATTGACGAGATTCTCCAGATCGGCCCCGGAGAACCCGGGCGTCTGCCGCGCCAGACCCTCGATCGAGACGTCCTCCTCGAGTGGCTTGCCCCGCACGTGGACATTGAGGATGGCCACCCGACCCTGAATGTCGGGCCGGTCCAGGATCACCTGCCGGTCGAAACGCCCGGGGCGCAACAGCGCGGGATCGAGCACGTCCGGCCGGTTCGTCGCCGCAATCACGATCACATTCGTCGAGGAGTCGAACCCGTCCATCTCGACCAGGATCTGGTTGAGCGTCTGCTCCCGCTCGTCGTGGCTGCCGCCGAGACCCGCTCCCCGCTGGCGGCCGACCGCGTCGATCTCGTCGACGAAGACGATGCACGGCGCATTGCGCTTGGCCTGGTCAAACAGGTCACGTACGCGGCTGGCGCCGACGCCGACGAACATTTCGACGAACTCCGACCCAGAGATGCTGAAGAACGGGACGCCGGCCTCTCCGGCAACGGCCCGCGAGAGGAGCGTCTTGCCCGTGCCGGGCGGTCCCACCAGCAAGACGCCGCGAGGGATTCGTGCCCCCAGCGCGGCGAATTTCTCCGGGTACTTGAGGAACTCGACGACTTCAACCAGCTCTTCCTTCGCCTCTTCCACGCCGGCCACATCGGAGAAGACGACCGACGGACGATTCGCGGTGAAGAGTCGCGCCCGGCTCTTGCCGAACGACATTGCCTGGTTGTTCGATCCCTGCGATTGACGCATGAAAAAGACGAAGATCCCGATCAGCAGGAGCGTCGGCAAGATAAAGGTCAACGCCCCCAACCAGGCGCCCCACCGGCTGGCTGGCTCGAACTCAAGCAACCCCGGCGGCAGATCGGCGGCATTAATGCCGTAATTCTCAAGGACGGACAGGAGATCGGTTTCCGCCGGAATCGTCGTTACCGCATCCCGCAGACCTGCCTCCTGCCGGTACTTGACGTCGACTTCACGGCTTCCTTCCGCCTGCACCAGCTGCTGCACTTTGCCGTCGCGCACTTCCTGCGCCACCTGGCCAATGCTGCGTGCCGTCGGCGCGCCGTCGTTACCGACGAAGGTCGCCCACATGGCGAGAACCGCGACGATGAGAACGATCCAAACTAGACTACCGCGAATCCAACGCTGTTCAGGCATACGACCATCTCCCCTGCGGGATCGGAGTGGTTATCGATAGTGCCGCGATGCCGCGCGGCGAGAGTATATCACCGGCCACTGAACCTCACTCTCCCGAGTACATACGTGGATCAAGCACCGCAACATACGGGAGATTGCGGTATTTCCCCGCATAGTCAAGGCCATAGCCAATCACGAATTCATCCGGTATCGTGAATCCAACTTGATCAACCTGCACCTCAACCGCGTCCGTCTTCTCTTTCTTCAACAATGCGACGACTCGCACGTCCAGAGGGTTCCGCCGCTGCAGCACATCGAGCAGATATTGCAGGGTGAGACCGCTGTCGACGATGTCTTCGACAACAACAACGCGTCTCCCCTCGATATCTTCGTTCAGGTCCTTCAGGATCCGCACCACACCAGAGCTCTGCGTCGCCGCCCCATATGACGAAACCGCCATGAAATCGACTTCGAGCGGGATGGTCATGGCACGCATCAGGTCAGTCATGAACGTGATGGCGCCGTTGAGGACCCCAACCAGGAGAGGAACATCGCCGGCGTATGCCGCGTCGAGTTCCTTCGCCATTTCACAGATCCGGGAGCGAATCTCACCGTCCCCGATCAGGATCCGTGCCACACCTTCGGCACGCCGCTCGTAGTCGCTCATTCACTCTCCTCATCATGGCTCCCGGTCTTGTCCGCGCGCAGCATCCCGCGCTCGCGGCGAACCGTCCACCCCTCACCAATTTCTATCGACCGGCCACCCTGTCTGGCCCGGGCAAGAGCAAGCACGGCGTCAGTTCGCTCCGCGGTGAGCGCACTCGAGCCAGTGACCTTCATGAGCCAGCCCCGGATGACGCGACGCTGAATCGCCATTGGTTGCTCGCCCAACGGCTTTGTCGCAAGGAGACCACCCGGGTCGATAACCTCGTCCAGCGTGGAGAGCGCAATAGCCTCGAGCGCGCGGTCGTCCTCTGCGGCAAGCGCCGCGTAGCGTGCCAGCGCGGCGGACGCTTGCGGGAAATGACGCTCCAGTACGGGCAGCACATCGTGGCGCAGCGCGTTTCGCCGCAACGTCGTGTCTTCGTTGGATGGATCCTCGATCGGCTCAAGTCCAATCGCCTGCACGAACGCGGTGATAGCTTCTCGGGGCTCG
>JAHWJF010000470.1 GCA_019348515.1 Chloroflexota bacterium
CTCCTCACGATCTGGGCGCTTCAGCGTATGGACGGCGCAAACGCGTGGCTCTTTGCGGCCTCTCCGGCCCTCTTCTTCTATACCGGGCACCAATGGGACATGGCGGCCATCGGCGTCGCCGCTGCGGCATTGCTCGCCCTTCAACGCGGACGTGAGGGTTGGGGGATCGTCGGTCTTGTCATCGCCACATCGTTGAAGCTCTTTCCCGTCGTCTTTGTTGTGGCCGCGGTCGTGGAACGGATCCGGCACCGGCGATTCCGGTCCGCGGCGGCAATGAGCGTCGCGTTTGCCTCGGGGACCCTGGCGATCAACGTGCCGGTGGCGCTGACGAGCTTCGAGGGCTGGAGCTTTTTCTTTCGCTGGAATCGAGACCGCCTGGCTGACTCCGGCATCTGGGTTCTCTGGCGTGGGGCGCCGACCGAGGATCTCACTCGCTGGAGTCTCGTGGCAGCGCTTGCCGGGGGACTCGCCCTCACCACGATCGCTTTCCGATCGCGCGGTCCGATCGCCATCCCCCTAGGCGCGACCTACCTGCTCTGGTGGCTTCTCGTCAACAAGACGTTCACCACGCATCTCATTCTCTGGGCATTCTTCAGCATCGCCTTGCTCAGCGCTCCCTGGTGGCTGTGGGGATTGTTGGGCGCAGCTGACGTCGTCGGCTTCCAGCTTGGCAACTATCTGAATCTGTACAACGTCCCGCAGTTCCAGAGCGCCCCATTGATCCGGAAAGCCGTCGAGAACATCTACGACCCCGTGCAGATCGCTCGCTCAGCGGTGCTCCTCGTGTCCACCCTCTGGGGTGTGCATGTCTTGCGTGGAGAAGCTCTCAGAGCCAGCTATGACGGAATGGTCAAGACTCTCCGGGTATGTCCTGAAGCCACGCGTCAGGCAGTCGCGCGCTCGGAGGCCGCGGCGGACCGTTTCAGGCCCGGACGGGGACTGTTGCGGGGCGCGGGAGTCACGTTAGCCTTTGCCGCCGCGACCATTCTGATGACGTGGCCATACGCGGAGAATCTCAGCAGCGCAATGGTGGTCGGGTTCGATCCGTACCTGCAAATCTGGTTGTCGGAATGGATTCAGCACGCACTTATCACCAACCCTTTCGCGCTCTACGATGCGAACATCTTCTACCCGTTCGCGCAGACCCTCGCCTACACCGACGCCAACATCCCAGGCGCTCTTCTCGCCGCGCCAGTACGGATACTGACTGGCGACTCGGTACTCGCAAACTCGCTTCTCGTGCTGGCGACGTTCGTGATCGCCGCCGTGGGTGTCTATGCCCTGATCGTCTATCTCACCGAGAATCACGGGGCGGCATTCATCGCCGGACTCGCCTATGCCTTTCTCCCCTATCGCATGGTCCATCTCTGGCATCTGAACTGGTTGGAGGGGGCGCTGCTGCCGTGGATGGTGCTCGCGCTCGTACGACTGATCGACCGGCCCTCGGCCGGACGCGGCTTCATGCTCGGCCTACTCACAGCGACGCTCGTTCTCATCAGCTTCTACTTCTCGATCCAAATTGCGCTGATCGGTGCGACCGTCGTCGTCGCGCGGTTGCTGGCTTCCCGGCAACGCCCCTCGCGCGAGTTGACACGAGGTCTTGCAGTGGCCGTAGTGGTCGCTTTGGCGATCTCAGCGCCCCTCTACATGCCTTACCTTCACGTACGCGAAGAGCAGCGATTGGAGCGAACAATCGTCGACGCGGAGCAATACAAGGCGCTCCCCGCCTCCTATCTCCAACTCGCGCCCTGGGACGCGCCAAATCCTGTGCAACGGCTCTTCCAAGTGCGCGCTGGTCCCAACGAGTCGCTGAGCGAGGTGGGGCAGGCGCCGCACGCCGACGGCCACCAGCACAGCGAAATCGTCATCGAGGACGCCCTCTATCCCGGTGCTATCACCGCCATTTTTGCGGCAATTGGCCTTGCCGGTTGGCGCACCCGGCGCTGGTTCACGATGGCGCTGGCCGCAATCGGGCTCGTCGCCTTCATTCTGTCGTTGGGTCCTACCTTCGGTCCCCGCCACGGTGATGGAGCGTCTCTGCCTTATGGCTGGCTCTTCGATCATGTCCCACTTTTCCGGGCAATGCGCGTGCCGGCAAGACTCGGAGGATTAGCGAATTTCATAATCGTCCTCCTGGCGGGACTGGGGCTGTCGGTCACTTGGAACCGCCTGCGCACGAATCCGCTGGCGGGGTGGATGGTCGGCCGATCTGGGACCGGACCGGCGCTCACGCTGACTCTCGCGACGGTCGTTCTCGCGGACCTGTGGACGGGCGCCATCCCCCTCGAGCCGGTAGATCGCGGAGCTGAGGCGAGCGCGGCGGCGAGGTGGCTGGCAACGCAGCCAGCAGGTCCAGTCATGGAGTTCCCGGCCGAAAGCGTCTTTGCCGACCCGGCGGCGGCCAGTGTGCGGCGGCACTATGGGGAGACCATGTTCTGGTCGACGCTGCATTGGAAGCCGCTGATTAACGGAAACTCCGGGTTCATTCCACGCGCCTACAGCGATTTTGTTGAGCGATTTGTGGGAAGCCTTACACGAGCTGATGGCACGACCACACCGCGGGTCAGTCATCTCAACACTGAAACGGCCCGTCTGCTACAGCAGCTCCGCGTGCGTTACCTCGTCTTCCACCGCTCGCACTATGATGGAGAGGACTGGCCCGCTGTCGCGGCAGAACTCGCTGCGCTGGCCGAGAACGGTGTCGTCAGCCCCGCCGGCAAGCACGGGGAGGCGACCGTTTTTCTCCTCAACCCCGCACTACCCGCTGTCGTGGAGCCAACGGTGAGTCTCTTTGCGCCCACCCTGATCACACCCGGATCGGGGTGGGCACCCTGGGTCGCCATCGAGAGCTCGTCTGGGACGCCTTCCGTGCTCGCTTTGACGAAACCGCCGCGGCTGGAAACGATCTGGTACGACGGGGAGGGCAAACGGTTGTGGTATGGGGTCCAGCAGCTCTCCATTCCGGTCGTGCTCGACGAGCCTCGGCTCCTCTGTGGAGTCATCGACTGCTTGACGTCCCGGCCATTCGGTGACCTGTCCGGACTACCTCCTCCCGCCGCGGAAGGATCGTGGCAACCAGAACA
>JAHWJF010000074.1 GCA_019348515.1 Chloroflexota bacterium
TCCAACCACACATCGTTGTAATGCGGGTAGATGTCGTACTGGTGTGGGAGCCAGCCGTGGACGTTCGGCCGCGACACCCACACGCTGTTGCGGACGACGAGGGGGATCGTGGGGAGCTGCTCGGCGACCACCATCTGGAACTGGTCGCCCGCCTCAGCCAACTCCTCCGCGTTGGCCGCCTGCTTCCAAGCTGCGATGGCGGCGTCGACCTCCGGGAGCCTGGCGCGGCCCCAATTCGAGCCGCCGACGATGGCGGTTTCAGAGCCGACAAAGAGGATCACGACGTCGATTGGTACCGGCCACAGATAGTAGAAGAGTGAGCTGTCGGCGCCCTCCTCCGACGTCAGCTTCCCGAAGTAGGAGCCGCGGTCGAGCGCCTCGATCGTGACCTCCATGCCGAGCTCGGCTAGCGACGCCTGCAGGACTGATGCGAGGTCGCGATTGAATGACTCGGCCTGAACTACGAGGTTGAAGGCGTGGCGGACGCCGTTCTTGGTGAGGATACCGTCGTCGCCCGGCGTCCAGCCCAACTCGGCGATCATCGCCCTGGCCTGCTCGAGATCGAACTGGTTGAACTCCTCGACGGCCGGGTTGTAGTAGACATCGGCCGGGGTGATCGGTCCATAAAGGGGGCTGCCGAGATCGGCCAGCAGCGCGGTTACGATGGCCGGGCGGTTGATAGCGTGGGAGATCGCCTGGCGCATTGCCAACTCATGGAAGTCCAGGTCGGTGCGCTCGAAGTTCACGCTGAAGATGTACCCGGAAGGCTCACTGAACGACGAAACTGAAAGTTCGGGGTTGCTTTCGAGCCGGGCCACATCCTGGAGCGCGGGGTTGCGGAGGGTGTCGATCTCGGCGTTCTCGATTCTTACCGCTCGCTGCGCGGCCTCAAGGATCGCCTCCCAGCGGATGCCGTCGAGATAGGCGGTTCCTTTATTTGTGTAGTACGGCACGATCGAACCCGGGTAGTTCTCCCAACGCGTCACCGAGACATGGCTGCCCGGCACCCAGTCCTGGAAGAGGAACGGACCGGTGCCGTCGACGCCGCTCTGCCCGTAACCCTCGGCCAGCTCATTGCGCGTTTCGATGTTGGCGATCGCCCAGTACCCGGTCTTCACGACATTGAGGACTTCGTAGTAGGGGTGGGACATGGTAAGCACGAGCGTCCGCTCATCGACCGCCTCGATCGACTCCACCGGTGTGAAGAGGGTCCCGAGGGGCGACCCACTTGCCGGGTCCATGATCGCCTCGTAGACCTCCTTCACCGCCTCCGCGGTCACCGGCCGTCCAGAGTGGAACAGCGCGTCCTCTCTCAAGATGAAGGTGACGGTCATGCCGTCCTCCGAGACCTCCCAGGTCTCGGCAAGGTTTGGCTGCAGCGTCCCGTTCGGTGCGTCGATCAGGAGAGAGTCATAGAGCGCGTGGAAGGCCGGGTCGTACCAGTTTGTGGCCACCGGATCGAGGCGAGAAAAGTCGAGGTCGTAGCCCTCGCGGAGGGTGCCACCGACGACCGGCTCCACTTGGAGTGACGGCGCAGCCGCAGCTTCACGAGCCAAGAGCTGGCCCAGAGCGGTTGCGGTGACGCCGAGGGCCGCCGCTCGGATGAGCAGGTCGCGCCGGGTCAAGCGCCCGGCACGGTATCCCTCGAGGAGCTGAAGAATCGTGACGCGGGTATCCATCGGGATGCCTCCTTGTGGTATGGGCGGGACGAGCTGCGACTGGCTCGTCCCGCCCGACTGATTATGCGCCTGAGGGGATCATATCAAGACGGAGGTGAGCGGGGGTAATGGGTGATGGGTGAAAGGGGGATCGGTTGCGTCCTCGTGCCGACTGTGCTTTCATGGCGGCCCTCAGAGATCAATACGACCGACCGAGTCCCGACAGCCGGGTCGTGGCTGCCGGGATTCGGAACGGGAGACGCCAACGGCATGATTCAACCCGCGACCGAGCGGCGGCTCGACGATGAGGTAGTGGCGACCGGGGAAGAGTTCCCGGTGCTCAAGATGGAGCATGTCTCGAAGCAGTTCGGGGCGACGCTGGCGCTCGACGACGTCTCCTTGGCGCTGCGACGCGGCGAAATCCACGCGCTGTTGGGTGAGAACGGGGCCGGCAAGTCAACCCTGATCAAGATCATGACCGGGATCCAGACCCAGGATAGCGGCGAGATCCGTATCGACGGCAAGCCGGTCCGGGTTACGTCGTCACAAGACGCCCAACGTCTTGGCGTCGCCGCGATCTATCAGGAACCGATGATCTTCCCGGACCTGTCCGTGGCGGAGAACATCTTCATCGGTCATCGCAATCGCGGGAAGCTTGTCGACCGGCGAGGGATGGAACGAGAGGCAGCGGAGGTTCTGGCCCGGCTCGACGTGACTCTCGACGTCGGCGAGCCGGCCCGTGGGCTAACCCTCGCCGAGCAGCAGACGGTCGAGATCGCCAAGGCCATCTCGCTCGACGTGCGCGTCCTGATCATGGACGAACCGACGGCGTCGCTCTCGGCGCACGAGGTGCAGCAGCTTTTTCGCATTGTGCATACGCTGCGCCAGCAAGGGGTGGCGATCCTTTTCATCTCGCACCGCATGGAAGAGGTGTTCGAGATTGCCGACCGCGTGACCATCCTGCGCGATGGCCGGTGGATTTCGACGACACCCCGTGCCGAGCTCACGCCGGGGTCCGCGATTCGCCAAATGGTTGGGCGGGAGGTGCAGGAGCTTTTCCGGCGCTCGCGACGGGAACCGGGAGCAGTGCTGCTCGCGGTGCGCGGTCTCTGCCGGGAGGGCGTGTTTCAGGACGTTTCCTTCGATCTCCGGGCCGGGGAGGTGCTGGGGTTTGCCGGTCTGGTCGGGGCGGGCCGGACCGATATGGCACTGGCCCTCTTCGGGATCAGCCCGGCGGATGCCGGTGAGATCGAGCTCGAGGGCAGCCGAGTGACAATCACCAACCCCCGCGACGCCATGGCGCTGGGAATCGCGTACAGCACAGAAGATCGACGGCAACTCGGTCTGGTGATGCCACTCTCGATCGCCGCGAATATCTCGCTGCCTTCGCTGCCGCGGTTTCTTTCTCCAAGTGGGATGGTGCGTCGAGCAGAGGAGCGCGACGCGGCCGAGGCCTTCCGCGAGCGCTTGAGTATCCGGGCGCCCTCAGTCGAAACCCCGACGTCGTCGCTCTCTGGCGGCAACCAGCAAAAGGTGGTCATCAGCAAGTGGCTGGAGACGAACCCCAAGGTGCTGATCCTCGATGAGCCAACGCGTGGCATCGATGTCGGCGCCAAAGTGGAGGTCCATCAGCTGATCGACGACCTGGCGGCCAGAGGGATGGCGATCATCCTCATTAGCTCGGACCTGCCTGAGGTGTTGGCGATGAGCGATCGTGTCCTGGTGATGCGTGAGGGCCGCCAGATGGCCATCTTCGACCATCACGAAGCGACACAGGAGCGGGTGCTTTCGGCGGCCATGGGACAGTTCGGCGACATCCTGCCCGAGGGCGACGGTATCGACCGGATAGCGGCGGCCGAAGCGATCACGGCGATCGATCGGCTGGTCGCGGGCGGCAGACTTGTCGATGGAGAGCGCCAGTGAGCGATGCGATTCTCCGCCGCGTCCGGCCGGAGCAGTTCCGGGAGTTCATCCTGCTCTTTGTGACCGTCGGATTACTCCTCTTTTTCGCCTCGCAGATTCCGAACTACTTCGACCCGCGGAGTGTGAACCGGCTCACCACGGGTCTGGCGATAACGCTGGTGGTGGCAGTCGGACAGGTGCTGGTCGTGCTGACCCGGAACATCGACCTGTCGGTCTCCTCGATGGTGGGGCTGACGGCCTACGTGGTCGGGACGATCTTGACGCGAGTCGAGGGAATGCATCCGCTTGTTGCCGCGGCCCTGGCAATGGCGATCGGGCTGGCACTCGGCGCCATTAACGGCCTGATCGTGGCCTACGGCAAGGTTCCGGCCATCATCGCCACGCTTGGCACGCTGGCCCTCTACCGGGTGGTGCTCGTCGAGTTCTCGGGCGCGAAGACGGTCACGACGGCTGATCTGCCGGATTGGCTGAACGACGTACCGAGCGCGACACTTGCGTCGGCGGGGGGCTACGACCTGCGACTGATGGTAGGCATCGCCCTCCTGGTCGCCATTCTCGGTCAGTTGACGTTGCGCTACCTGCCGTTCGGGCGCCGGCTGTATGCCATCGGGTCGAATCCGGAAGCGGCGCGCACGGCCGGGCTGCCGGTGCAACGGGACGTATTCACCGCGTTCGCGCTCTCCGGCACGCTTTCCGGTCTGGCCGGGTTCATGTTTCTGGTGCGATTCGGCAATATCACCGTCACCGCGGCACAGGGGCTGGAATTGCAGGTGGTGGCCGCGGTGGTCGTCGGTGGAGTCAATATCTTCGGCGGCTCGGGCTCGATGGTTGGCGCATTGCTTGGTGTGTTGATGATCGAGACCCTGCAACAGAGTCTGTTGCGCTGGGCGGGGATCAGCGAGTTCGTCAAGGATGCCATCCTCGGTCTCCTCATTCTCGTCGCCGTTACCGCCGATACCATCATCCTGGGGCGGCTGCGGGAGATGTGGGTCCGTGTTCGCCGGCGCGATCACGCGCGCGCCCAAGTCGCCATAGCCGACGAGGGAGGAGTGGCCCATGGCGCGTGAGATCCTCCGTCGCCTGCGGAGCTGGGAGGGGCTGCTCCTGGTCGTCTTGCTGGTGATCCTGGCCTACAACATCACCCGAGTGCCGAACTTCCTGACCATTGGCAACCAGGTCAATCTCTTTCAGCTGGGTATCGAGAAGGCTATCGTCGTCCTGATCATGACCTTCGTCATCATCAGCGGCGAGATCGATCTGTCGGTCGCCTCGATGATGGGACTCTCGGCGGCAGTTGCCGCTGCCGTCTTCGAGGCCGGAGCGCCGATGCCGGTGGCGATCCTGGTGGCGCTCGGCGTCGGTGCCGGGTTCGGTCTGCTCAATGGCTACTTCGTCGCGGTCGTTGGACTGAGTTCGCTCGCTGTGACCCTGGCAGGCTACGTTGGGTTTCGTGGCCTCGCGCGCTTATTAGTGCAGGACCGGTCCGTCGGCGGATTCCCCGAGTGGTTCACGAACCTCGGACAGCGGGGGCTGGTCGGGCCGCTGACGCTCTCAATCCTGATCTTCGCGGTGCTGGCCGTGATTGCCAGTGTGGTGCTTCACCGGAGCGGGCTAGGGCGGTTGACCTACGTGATCGGCAACAGCGCCCAAGTGGCCCGGTACTCAGGTGTTTCGGTCGCGCGCACGAAGATGATCATCTTCACCATGAGCGGTCTCATCTCGGCGCTGGCAGGAGTGCTGATGGCCGCCCGACTGGGAGCGGTGCGGGCCAGTACAGCGGAGGGATTCGAGCTCGACATCATCACGGTCGTGTTGCTGGGCGGGGTCAGCATCTTCGGCGGCGTGGGCTCGATGATCGGCGTGCTTCTCTCGACGTACCTGGTGCTCAACCTCCGCAATGGTCTGATCATCGCGGGCATTACGGGCAATACGCAAACAGGGATCATTGGCCTGCTGCTGATTCTGTCGGTACTTGTGCCCAACCTCGCCGGCCGGGTGCAGGACCGCCTGCGACGGCGTCAAGTGGACCCCAGCATGCGCGCACCGCCGTCCGGAGCAGCGGAGCCCACGCGCTCGCAGGCGGCGCCCGGGTAAGTGTCATGCAGCGGTGGCCCTGCAAGCATGCGATGATGGCGACCGGCCATTCTTCGATGGTGAAGAGGAGGAACAGTGAACGTGAACGTGAAGACGCGTAGATTCCTGACCGGGGTGATGTGCGCCGGCTTGCTGGCCGCAAACATCGGGGGCGTCACTCTGGCTCAGACCCCCGTCGCTGGGTCGCCGGTCGCCGGAGAGGCGGTAACCGCGGAGCCAGGGCAGGACGTCAAGATGATGTTGCTGCCGAAGTTCCTCGGCATCCTGCCCTTCGATCAGGCCAACCAGGGCGCACAGGAAGCTGCCGAGGAGCTGGGCAACCCGACCCCGTTCGACTTCGTCGGTCCGACCGCCGAAAACAGCGTTGCCGGGCAGATCGAGTTCGTAACCAACGCGCCGGCCGGCGGCTACGACGTCGTGATGCTCTCCAACAACTCCGGCGATCAGATCGTGCCGTCGGCTGTTGCGGCGCAAGAGGCAGGCACGCGAGTGGTTACCTGGGACTCCCCGATCCCGACCGGTGAGGGCGAGAGTCTCTTCGTGGCCCAGGTTGACTTCGACGAAACCGGTCAAGTGATGGCCGACATGGCGCTGTCGATCCTGGGTGAAGATGGCGGTCAATTCGCGATTCTCTCCGCATCACCAGACGCCGCCAATCAGAACGCCTGGATCGCGGCGATGGAATCAGCGCTCGAGGATCCCAAGTACGACAATCTCGAGCTACTGGAGATTGTTTACGGCGATGACCAGTCGGAGAGGAGCTACGAGCAGGCGCAGGCCCTCATCTCCAAGCACCCGGACATGGAGCTGATCATGGCGCCGACTTCGGTCGGTATCGTCTCGGCGGCGAAGGCCGTGCAGGACGAGGGGCTTTGTGACGAGATCAAGGTCTCCGGGCTGGGCGTGCCGGCTGAGATGCTTGAGTACACCCAGAACGGTTGCGCACCGGAGTTCGCGCTCTGGAGCTTCGTCGATCTCGGTTACCTGACGTACTACGTCTCGTACCTGCTGGCGACGGGCGCGATCGAGGGCGTGGAAGGCGAGACCTTTGTGGCCGGCCGCCTGGGTGAGTACGAGATCACCAAAGACCCGACCCGACCTGACGTCGACGCGCTGCGCGTGCTGATGGGCCCGTTCACGGTCTACAACATCGACAACGTGGAAGAAGCGGCGGGATAGTTTTCAGCGGCAAGCAAACCGCCCCCGGTCCACGTGGACCGGGGGCGGTGTCATTCGCAGTCCGAAGCAGGTAAACCGACCGCTGACTCCGGACCGGAATGGGCGAATCTCGAAGCGTCAGGTTCGAAGGCCGCGCGTGCGGTCACCAAAGCCGAGCACTGGCGAGACGTGCACCTTCGGCGAGGCTGGCCAGCTTGGCGTAGGCGACCTCAGGCACGACGGCCGACCGCCCGGCCATCGTCGCAAATCCGCAGTCGGTACCGGCGATCACCCGCTCACGACCGACCACCCGCGCGTACCGCTCAATCCGCTGCGCCACCGTCTCCGGGTGCTCGATGCAGTTTGTACAGGTATCAATCACGCCCGGGATCACTATCTTGCCGGAGGGCAACGGAAGTTGCTCGAACACCGCCCACTCGTGCTCGTGGCGCGGGTTGGCGCCCTCGATCGAAAGGCCACTCGCGTTCGCCTGGTAGATGATGTCGAGCATGTCGACCAGGGCTAAATCGTGGTGGTGCGGGCCGGGGTAGTTGCCCCAACAGACATGAACCCGGACCTGATCCGGATCGATACCCGCCAGCGCGTGGTTCAGAACCTCGACATGGAGCTCAATGACGGCTCGAAACTCCGAGATAGGCCGGTCGGCGAACTCCAGGTGGTAGCCGAGGGCAAGATCCGGGCAATCGACCTGAAGGACGAAGCCGCGGTCCACGATCGCCTGGTACTCGTTCCGCAGGGCGCCAGCCAGCGCGTACAAGAAGTCCCGCCGGTTGGGGTAATAGGTGGTGCCCATGAGCATAGCGACGCAGCCTGGGGATACAGCCGGGAGGAAGCCGTCCACGGGCAAGCCTTGGAGCGCAGCCGAGAAATTGTCCAGATCCGCCTCAAGCCGTTCGCGACCTTCATAGGCGATCGGGCCGTCGTTCGTCGGCATCGGGGGCCGCGGGAGTTCTTTCCCATTGGAAACGAAGAGATGCCGCATGACTTCCGGGAAGTCGAGCAAGTCCTGAGGAGCAAACGGCCTGGGAGCTGCCGCTCCCTGAAAGCCAGTCAGTCGATCCTTGACGTAGTGCGCGAAACCGGGCTTGCCGATCTCGCCGTCGCTGACGATGTTGATCCCAGCCGCCGCCTGCTTTTGAACGACCTCGCGCACCTCCGCCCGCACGCGGTCGCGTAATTCGCTCTCTAAATTTGACCTGTCCGGATCGAGTAGTGCCGCGAGGAGGTCGGGAGGGCGCGGCAAGCTGCCGGTGTGGGTCGTAAGAATTCGCTCCGTGCTTCGCTTCACGCGGCCGCCCACGGATGACGATATGCCACCAGTTACGACTCCGATGCGCGTTGGAGTTGTTCGATCGCGGCCTGGAGGTGCTCCTGACCGATGGCGTAGTCCCCTCGTTCGACACGCAGGCGATGGGCGACCTCGAAGACAGCACGTCTCGTGACGCCGGGAGGTGTCTCGAACGTGTAGGTGGCCAACTCCAACAACAGGCCGTTCGGGTCGCGGAAGTAGAGCGAGTCCATGAATCCCCGGTCGACGCGGCCGGTGTTGGAGAAACCCAATGATTCCAAACCCGCCGCTGCCCGGTCGAATGTCTCACGTGAGACCGCGTAGGCAATGTGGTGAACGTTGCCCACGACCTCAGGAACCGGGGTGGCATCCGTCGCCCGCCGTTCCCGGACAAAGAAGGTGATGAGACAGCCGTCACCCGCGTCGAAGTAGAGATGAATCTCCTCGGGAACGTCCAGATTCGGCTGCTCGAAGATGAGCGGCATACCAAGAACGCCCTGATAGAAGTCGATCGTATCCTGCCGATTCGAGCCGATCAGGGTGATGTGATGCACCCCGGTTGTCGGTATCTCCATCGTAGTCTCCGCTCAAGAGCCGGCGCGGAATGCACCGCAACGGCTGTCCCGGCTGCGATCGCCTGTGACGCCGCCTACGGCGCCAGGGTCAAATCCGAATCACCGATCGCAACGTCTCACCGCGCTCCATGGCGTGGAAGCCTTCCTCGGACTCATCGAGCGAGATGATCCGGGTCACGACGCGATCGAGATCGAGCTCGCCCTGCTTGTACCACTCCGCCAGCATCGGGAAATCCCGCGTCGGGAGGCAATCGCCGTACCAGGAGACGCGAAGACTGCCGCCGAGGTCGAAGAACTTGCCGAGCGGCAACTCATCGAGTGTCGATCTCGGCCCGGCCACCCCGATGATGACGCAGGTGCCAGCGAGGTCCCGGCTGAAGATGGCTTGCAGGGTCGTATCCGGGCGACCGACGGCCTCGAACGAGTAGTTCACGCCGTGGCCGCCGGTGATCGCCTTGATCGCCTCGACCGGGTCCCCCTCAGTCGGATTGACGGTGTGGGTAGCACCGAACTCACGCGCCCACTCCAGTTTGCGTGGATCGATGTCGACGCCAATGATCGTCGTCGCGCCGGCGATGCGACTGCCCATGATGACCGAGTCACCGACCCCGCCACAGCCGAACACGGCGACCGACGTCCCCGGCTTCACCCCGGCCGAGTAGAGCGCGGCGCCAACGCCGGTCATCACGCCACAGCCGATCAGGCTCATCTGCTCCGGCGGCAGCGCCGGGTCATACGGGATGCACTGCTTGCTGTGAACCAGGGTGTGAGTGCAAAAGGTGCCGATGCCGAGGATCGGGGTCAGCGTGACACCGTCCATGGTGCGCATCCGCTTTTCGGCATTGAGGCTGGCGGCGCAAAGATGGGGCTGTCCAGCCAGGCAGAAGCGGCACTCACCACACGGTGCGCGCCAGGCGAGAATCACGTGGTCCCCAGGGCTGACGTTGGTAACGCCCTCGCCCACCCGCTCGACTATCCCGGCCCCTTCGTGCCCAAGCAGGAAGGGAAAGGCGTCGGTGCCAAAAACGCCGTTCTTTGCGGAGAGATCGGTGTGACAGACCCCGCTGGCGAGGATGCGAACGAGTGCTTCGCCGGGGCCGGGGGGATCGATCGTGAATTCCTCGACCACCCCGGGCTCACCGGGCTCACGGGCGATGACACCGCGGGCGACGATCGAACCAGTGGCCTCGTTGCTTGAAGATTCCATCATCTCAGTGCTCCCTTCCGCATCTCGTAATGTCCCGTGCTGAAGTTGAAGCATAGTCGCGTTGGACGGGCGCTCCGTCAAGATGTCGCCGGGAACGCAGGAAGGAGTCGTGCAACCTATGGACGCCCTGGGGGCCATCCACTACGATCCCATCACTTCACACCGATCGTTGCGATGCACGATGTCGTGCGCGAAGGAGTTACCTCGTGGCCGAGACGATCCGGAAAGCGTTTGTGCTCAAGCTCAAGCCGGGCGCTCTGGATGACTACATCCACTGGCATGACAACATATGGCCAGACCTGAAGGAGGAGATCGCGCGACAGGGAATTGCCGAGATCTCCCTCTTCCAGCTCGATGACATGATTTTCCTTCACTCCCGGGTCAACCCTCCCGAGGCCTGGACACGGCTCTGGGACTCGGGGGTCCACCTCCGGTGGGGCGACGT
>JAHWJF010000002.1:0-20295 GCA_019348515.1 Chloroflexota bacterium
GAATGGGGTGAGTACCGCGCGGCGCTTACCTCATCCGATCCAGAGGAGATGGCGCGTTATCAAGAGAAACGGAGGGGACAGCTCCGAGGCATGACACAGCGGCGGTTGGCTGTCGTTGACCAAGAGAACCCGACGCTCGCGGCCTCCCTCCGCCAGCAGGAGCTCTCACACCGCGAGGAAGATGAGACGGGTCATAGTGGTGAGTATGGGACGTTGATCATCCACAGCATCGAAACCGGTCAGCCCCGGGTGGTCTATGGCAACGTCGCCAACCGGATGTCGATCGGGAACCTTCCGGCCACATGCTGCGTCGAAGTTCCGTGCCTGGTTGACCGCAATGGCGTCCAGCCGACCGAGGTCGGCATGCTCCCGCCACAACTCGCGGCGCTGATGCAAACCAACATCAACGTGCAGGAGCTGACGGTCCAAGCATCCCTGACGGGAAAACGGGAGCACGTCTACCAGGCGGCGATGCTCGACCCGCACACGGCGGCCGAGCTCGATCCCGAGCAGATCTGCACGATCGTCGACGATCTCCTTGAGGCCCACGGGACCATGATTCCACCGCTGGCGTGATTCCGTCATCCATTCGGCCGTAGCGCCTGTGCCAGACCATCGCCGATGAGCCCGAAGCCCATTCCGACATCAGGACGGCGAGGCCATGACCGCTGAAAGACCAGGCCGAACCCCGTATCGCGACAAACACGCTGCATCACGGCGTGTTTCCTTCGCGAATCATCCTTCCGGTGGAGGAATCTCCAGCTTGAGGGATGCAGTTAGAGCCCCGCCTGGGCTAGTAGCGCATCGACGTATGGCGACGGGTAAACGGCAATCTCCGGATTCCACTCCCCGGGCCACCAGTACTCGACAAGCACCCGGCCAATGAGGGCGTTGACGATATCGCTCGGGTGCTCCTGGCGGTAGGAATCGTCAGTGCCCGTGTCGTTGACCATGCTGTAGGCGATCTGGACGGTTGGATCGATCATGATGAGCCCGGTGTCGGCCCGCAGGCCATTGATCATGCCCGTCTTGTTGAAGACCTTGATCGATTGCGTCATGGCGAAGTCGCCCGCATAGGGCCGGAACGCGACGAAACGGGGAGCCTGTTCGAGGTAGCGCTGCCGGCCGAGGATGGCGAGCATCTCCCGCGACGCCGCTGGAGAGACCAACTCTTCTCGCGCCAACATCGCTACCAGCTGCATCAGGTCCCGCGGCGCCGCCTCCGCGAGACTGCTGTTCGTGGTGATCTCCCCGAAAACGATTTGCCGGTGGACCACGATCGATGGCAACCCCAGCTCACGCATCGTGGCGTTGACCCGCTCCGGTCCACCGACACGGTCGAGCAGCAGATTTGCCGCGGTGTTGTCGCTGACGATGATCATCATCGTCGCCAGGTCACGCAGGCTCGTCTGCAATCCGGGCGCGAAATCGCGCAGGATGCCTGATCCCAGCACGACGTCCTCACCGCGGAGCGTCATCCGCTCGTCGAGATCGAGGCCGCCCGCGTTCGCCTGCCGGAAGACCTCGGCCAACAAGGGGAGCTTGAAGACGCTTGCCGTCGGCATCGAGCGATCGGCATCGCGTTCGATGGTCTCCCCGGTCGTCAGATTGGTCGCGGCCAACGCAACGTCACCACCGGCCTGAGCGACGACGGCGTCAATCGCCAGCTCCATCTGCTGCCTCGTGCCAATGCGCTTCGCTTCCACTCCCACGCGCAAGCCTCCCATCCCGCCAGCGAGACGGAACGCCGGTCATAATCCTTCCATTAAGAGTACGAGGTAGATGACCAGCGTGGTCTGGTCGTATCAACGGGAGGCGTCATGGAGTATCCGGCGCTCGCGCGCGAATCGCTCGACCGGGTGGCGGCGAGCAAACCGCTGATCCATCAAATCACGAACGTGGTGGTGACGAATGACTCGGCCAACCTGACACTGGCGTTCGGCGCGCTACCGGTGATGGCTTACGCGCCGCAGGAAGCAGCGGAGATGGCCGCCATCTCCCAGGCGCTGGTGCTCAATATCGGCACCCTCTCCGAGGAGGAGATCGCGGCCATGCTCCTCGCCGGGAAGGCGGCCGGCGACAAAGGCATCCCCATCATCCTCGATCCGGTCGGCGCCGGCGCCACCGCGTTCCGCACCGAAAGCGCGCTGCGCCTGCTGCGAGAGCTGCCGATCACGGTGCTGCGCGGGAACCGGGGTGAGATCGGCGCGCTCGTCGGTTCGGGCGAGGTGCGCGGTGTCGAGGCAACTGGCTCGGAGGACCCGAGGGAGGTGGCCACGGCTGCCCGCGACGCCTTCGGAATCACGGTGGCCGTCACTGGCGCGACCGACGTCGTCGCCGGACAGGAGACGACGTATCTCGTCAACAATGGATCGCCGCTCCTGGCCGGTATTACCGGCTCCGGTTGCATGGCGACGGCGACGATCGGCATCTTCGCCACCGCCGGAAGCGATCCCGCGCTGCAAACGGCGTTGGGTCTGGCGACGTATGGCCTCGCCGCGGAGCGCGCGGCACAGGGTGACCCAGGACCCGGCACGTTTCGCGCGCGTCTCCTGGACGAGGTCGCCGCACTGCACAGCGAAGGAACGAGCGGGGTGAATATTGTGGAGAGTCGTGAGTCGTAAGACGGCAAGACGGCAAGACGGCAAGACGGCAAGGAAGAGTGTAGTTGGGAGTACGGTAGCGCGGGTGGCGCCGGCAGGTCTGGAGCAGCTACTCGTAGCGAGAATCGAGGAGCGATGACTGAAGATCAATGGAACGCGGTCGACCGTTACTTCAACGAGCTGCTGGTGTCGCCCGATGTGGCGCTGGACTCGGCACTCGCCGCCAGCGTCGCTGCCGGTCTACCGGCAATCAATGTCTCCCCAGTCCAGGGCAAGCTGCTGCATCTTCTGGCGCGGGCCATCGGCGCGCGCAACATCCTCGAGATCGGCACGCTCGGCGGCTACAGCACGATCTGGCTGGCGCGGGCGCTGCCCGAGGGCGGCCGCGTTATCTCCCTGGAGGCCGACGCCGGGCATGCGGAGATCGCACGCGCCAACTTCACGCGGGCTGGCCTGGATGACGTCGTCGAGGTGCGTTTGGGGTTGGCGCTGGATACCCTTCCCCGGCTCGCCGCTGAGGGACATGAGCCGTTCGATCTCGTCTTCATCGACGCGGACAAACCGAACAACGAGGCCTATTTCGATTGGGCGTTGAGGCTCTCGCACCTCGGCAGCGTCATCGTCGTCGACAATGTCGTCCGCAGCGGCGACGTGATCGACGCGGGCAGTGACTCCCCGACGGTCCAGGGCGTACGCCGCTTCCTGGAACGACTCGCGGTCGAACCGCGGGTGACCGCCACCGCGATCCAGACCGTCGGCAACAAGGGGTACGACGGCTTTGCGATCGCGTTGGTGACCGCGGATTCGTAGCAAGCGTCCTGAGGTGTATCCCGGGTCAGATTGGCATGGCTCGCCCGGGCGCTCCTATACTTCCGCTGCCGCTCGCTAATCCGGGAGACTCCGGGAGAACCCGCATGATGCGGGCAGCGAGTGTTCCGCCAGCGTTGGGAGCGGCCGGAGTACCACCGGCCACACGGTTCGATCACCGGCACCGGAGAGTGCCATGCCACCGCGCCCCCCCCTTCTCACCAACCGAACCCTCGTCGTTCGGCTTTCGATTGCGCTATTGAGCGTCCTTCTGGCCATCGCCGGTGGGGCGCCGCTTGTTGCCGCGTGGCAAACCGCGCCGCCGTCGCTCCCGATCCCTCCCCCACCTCCGGCCGAGCCACCGCTCGGCTTCACCAGCACCGAAACTGAGTGGTCACGCATCCACGTCGAGCCCGGGACCGAGGTTGACGCGGATATCTTCACGCGATCTTGGGGGTTGCTCATTGACGACGGAATGGGTCAGCTTGAAACGTTCCTGCCGCCACTCCATGACAAGATCGACGTTTATGTGTATGTCAGTGAAGCGTCTTTCGCCGCCGCGACCACCGCGGCGCCCTGGCGGGAGCCAGAATTGAGCGACGTCCTCGCCAATCCCGGTGTGGGCGATATCGCGGTGAACCTCGTCGCCCTTTCACGGCGCACTCCGCTGGAAGCGGAGAACGCGCTGCGTCATGCCATGGCCCACGTGGCAGCTCGTGAAGCATCCCGGGGCCGCATCCCTCGGGGATTCGATGAAGGGCTAGCCGCCTATTTCGAGCAGCCGGTCGCCGCCCGCCTCGCCAGGCACGCGGCCCTGGTACAAAACGCTCGCGCCGGTGGAGACCTCTTATCCTGGTCAGACTTGAATCGCCCGGCCAACCCCGACGTGTCCCCCACGGTTCTGGTTGCTCACGCCTACAGCATGGTCGCCTTTCTCATGGACAGGCATGGTCCACGTGTCTTGGGGGAGTTCGTCGCGGGATTGCAAGAGGAGCCCGACTGGCGCGCCGTTCTGCGCACTACGTACAGCCGCGCGCCGAATGAGCTGGAAGCGCAATGGGAGGAGAGTCTCCCTCGTTGGACGACCGGTGGCTGGCGCACGAACTTGCTGGCGGCGTTCAACCTGCAACCCGCACGAGAGCTGCTGGAGCTTGGGCACTACGCGAGCGCGCGGCGGGAGCTCGAGCAGTCGCTCCGGTTGTTCACCGATCTTGGCGATGACGAAGGTATCGCCGAAGTTGGGTCACTCCTGCGCCAGACAGATACCGGTTTGCAAGCGGAAACGTTTATGTCGCAGGCCCAGGCGGCGCTGGAACTTCACGACTATGACCGGGCACAGACACTGCTCCAGCAGGCTCGTGCGCAGTACGGCCGGCTCTCCGCGGCGCAGACGCCAACCGAGCTGCTCGCCGCGTACGATGAGCTGGCGCAAGCCGGTGTGCAAGCGGGTCTCAACCTCGACAGCGCCCGCCGGCAATCGCTGCGTTGGGCCGACTACCCGATGGCTCGCGCTTCCGCACTCGCCGCCGGGGCCGGCTATGCGCGCCTCGGTGATGACGCTGGTAGGAACCAGACCGCGGATGTCCTCGATGCCCTCGATGCCCGGCAGCGCCGGCTGGTCCTCCTTTTTGGCGGCCTGACACTGCTGTCAGCAGCGTGGCTGACCCTCTGGCTCTGGGCTCGCGCCGGCACTCAGCTCGATTGGGAGCCTTAATGCAACGTTCCGCTACTCTGGTAAGGACACAGCCCACGAGAGCTCCCTTCGCGCGGCACCGGGCAGCGCTCGCCGATCTGCGCCAGCGGCTCGCCGACCCGGTCACCCGCCCAGCTCTGCTCTGGCGAGCGCTGTGGGCGCCCTTCTTGGTTTGGTCCGATTCACCTTGGCCCACGTTGCCGCAGCGGGGGGGCGCCGTTCCGGGTGATCTTGGTCTCGCTGGGAAAGCGGTCGTTACCGGTATCGACCGCATTCGGCGCCGTCTGTGGATCAGTCATGCCGCGGCAGCCGTCTGTCGCGGCATCTGGCTTGGGCTTGCCGTTGCCGCAGTGCTGATGCTTGTCGATGTCCTGGGTGGGCCAACGTTCGACCCCCGGCCAGCCGCCGTCGTCGGCGGCGTGTTGGTGGGCGCCAGCCTGATTTTGGCCGCGGTTAGTAAGCCCTCGCGCCGGATGACGGCACGGATGCTCGACCGCAACTTCGGTTTACAGGAACGGTTGGCCACCGCGCTTGACGATCTCGGGCTAGGCGTCCCCGCTCCCGGGGAACGGGCTCCCGTTGTTTACCTCCAGATGGCTGACGCCGCCAACGCGATCGCCGCATTGCGCAATGACAGGCGATTACGTCCGGCCATCCCTGTGCGTGAGTTGGTTCTTGTCGTCCTGTGCGCTCTGATCCTTGCCACCTTTGCCTTCTTGCGCGGCTTGGGAGGCGGTCTGCCGGAACTCGCGGTCGCCAGCGTGCCGCAATTCACACCAGCCATCGAACGCCCGCCTGAACCAGAACCTTCGGTCGCGGAGTTGGAGGCGGCGGCGATGGCTCCCACGGTCCAGGAGGTGCTGGAGCGCGCCGACCGCTCATCGCAAGCGCGGCGCGATCTCCAGGCGCTGGCTGCCGCAATGGCCGACCACGCGGTGACCCGGCCAGCGGCCGAGCAGATCGCGCGCGGCAATTACGAGGACGCCGGTGAGCAGATTCGCGAAGCCGCGGCCCAGTCAGGGGAGTTGTCACAAGGCGCTCGCGAAGGTCTCGCCGGGGACCTGGAGGGCGCCGCGGAAAAGATGCAGCCAGAGACGAACGGTCTCGAGGAGGCGACGCGCGATGCCGCGTCCGGGTTGCGCCAGGGCGATGAGCCGGCGCGCACCGAGATGGACGATCTGGCGGATGCCGTGGAGCGCGCCGGCGAACAGGTCGTTCCACAGGGCGAGCTAGCCTCGCAGATGCGCAGCGCGCAGCAGGCACAGTCCCAGCGCGGCGAGAGCGGTAGCCAGTCCAACTCATCATCCCAGGATGGTGAAGCAGGTGACTCCAGCTCAGAGTCCAGCACCAGCGGTGATCCCGGCAGCGGGGCTGACGCCAACGCCTCCAGTAGCTCGGAGGCAGACGCGCAAAGCAATAGCGGCGCTCAGCCAGGAGATGAGGGCGGCGACAACGCCGGCGGGCAGTCAGGCCAGGCAGGAGAAGGTGGGCAGGCCACAGCGCCCGGAGACGCGGACCAGCCCGGACCTGGAGAGAGCGGTGCGCCCGGAAATGCGTCGCAGCGCGGCGAGAATCCGGGCAGTACGGAGGGTGAAGGAGACTCGGCAAGCGCCCAACAAGGGGGTGGCGCCGGAACGGGTGAAACGGGAGAGATGAGCGGCGAGCGAGGGCCGGCGGCGGCGACCAATCTTCAGGTGGGCGCGGGAGAAGATCCGGCGGAGCCAGACATTTCGTCAGGCACGAACACGGAAGCCGATCCCGCTGCCCTGGACGGCGCCAACGCTCAGGTGGCGCTCCCGTCCGGGTCAGGTGAACAAGGTGTGCAGACCGCATCCGATGGTGGCTCGGCGATGCGCGGCGCCGGCGCCGGGGTGACAGCGGGCTCCGGGTTCGCCGTTCAGGGCGACGTTGGGGAGACGGGACCGGACTCCAACCGGGTCCCCGCCGAGCACAGGGAAACCGTCGAGCGCTATTTCTCCAATGGGGGCGGTGAATGAGCGTCCCGCCCGGACGGCGCAACGTCAATCTCAAGGCGATCCGCCGAGGGGGGTGGCGGCCGTTCGCGCATCGCGCCCCCCAACCCGAGACGCTCGGTCCTGACGCGAACGAGCGTCTCCTCGACGAGCGCACTCTTGCCCGGCTCCGGCGCCTCTCCCTGTTCGCCGGTCGCGCCCGTACGGAGGGACTCGCCGGTGAACACCGGTCACGCCGTCGAGGCACGTCACCGGAGTTCGCTGATTTCAAACGCTATGCCCAGGGAGATGACTTCCGCCGCATTGACTGGAATACCTATGCGCGCCTGGACGGTCTTTTCGTCCGGCTCAGTGAAGTCACGACCGAGCTCTCCGTCCATTTCCTGCTCGATAGCAGCGCGTCGATGGACTGGCGTGGCGGCGATGATCGGCCGACAAAGTTCAGGTCGGCCAAGTGCCTCACCGGCGCCCTCGCCGCGATCGCGTTGTGGGGGTTCGACCGGATCTCGATCGTGCCGTTCAGCGACTCCCTTGGCAGGTCCTATGGTCCGGTGCAGGGCCGGGCCCAGGTCGTCCCGACTCTCAGGCACTTGCAGGCGCTACAACCGATGGGTGAGACGGCGCTGGCGCCGATCATCGGGGCATACATGCATGGCCGTTCCCGCCCAGGTCTGCTCTTCGTCGTCTCCGATCTCCTTTCCGGCGAGCCAGATGAGCTGCAAGCGGTCCTGCACGAGCTACGCGGGCGTGGTTGGCAAACCGCGGTGCTGCACATTGTCGACGATGCGGAAGTGTCCACGGACGCGTCGTCCGCCTGGCTGCGGGGTGCTGATGATGCCCGTGGGATGACGTCGATCGAGTTGATCGACCGCGAATCGGGCGCAACGCTGCGTCTCGCGCCGGACGACGACCTGGTAGCGCGGTATGTCGCGAACGTAAGGTCCTGGCTCGACGGTCTGGAATTGGCATGCGCCGAGGAGCAAACAGCCTACGCCCGATTCTCGACCGCATGGGGCATCGATGATCTCACGTTGGCGCTTCTTCACGAGCGGAGCATCGTAGCATGACCTTGCTTGCCCCCCTCGGCCTGGCCGCGCTGGCCGCCATCCCGGTCATCATCTTTTTCCACATGCGGCACACCACCCCGGCGCGCCGTCCGGTCCCAACTCTCCGCTTCTGGGAAGCCGCCCACCCACAGCCGGCCGACGAACGCCGCCTGCGACGGCCTCCTCTTTCGCTTGCGCTCATCCTGCAACTCGCTGCCGCCGCCTTGCTCGCGGTCGCACTGGCGCGGCCCGCCACCGCCGCGCAACTCGCCGCCCTCGCGCCCGGTCTCCACTCGGAGCCCCAGCACCTTATCGTCCTACTTGATGGGTCGACCAGCATGAGCGCGACGACTGGCTCCGGATCGATCTCACGCTGGGAAATGGCCCGGAACGAGGCGCTAGACCGGCTCGCTCCGTTGCGCCAGGGTGATGTTGCCACTGTCATTCTCATGGGAACCCGACCGGTGACCTTGACCGCTACCGACGATGCATCACTGATTGCTCTCCGGGAGCGGCTGGCGCTCATCGCCCAACCGGGGGGACGAGCGGATCTCGACACTGCCCTCGCGCTCGCCGGTGACCTCTTTCTCCCAAACCTGGAGCGCCAGGTGATCGTGATCAGCGACGGCGCGGTTGCCGCCGACCCGGCTGTCGTCGCCGGTGTCAGTGCGCCGGTCGAGCTTTCGATCGCCGGTGGTGCGGGAACTGACGAGGAGAGTGCGAATCTCGCCGTGATCGATATCGCGGCGCGGCCGAATCCGAGCGGAGAAGGCGCCAGCGAGCTCCTTGCGTCGGTCGCCAATTTCGGGCCGAGCAGCGTTACCGTGCCGGTTTCGCTTCTCGGTGACGGGCTGGAGATTGGCCGCTCCGAGGTCACGATCGCCGGCGAGGGCGCCGTCGAACCATTGCGATGGATGTTGCCACCCGGCGTGTCTGAGCTGACGGCGCGCATCGAGCAGACCGATGCCCTCCTTGCCGACAACACCGCGTCCCTGCTCCTTGGTGACGCGGCGACCGCGACCATCGCTCCGCGCATCCTCCTCGTCTCGGATCTCCCCGGGGCGCTCGCGCGCGCCCTCATGGCGATTGAAGCCGTGCAGGTCGCCATCGAACCCGGCGACAATCTGGCGGTGATCGCCGCGGGCGGCTACGACCTCATCGTCTTCGACCGGACGGCGCCTCCCACCGAGACGTTGGCGAAAATCGACACTCCTAGCCTCTGGATCGGGCCTCCCGTGGGTGGTCCGTTCGAGACCACCGAGGGGATTTCCGATCCCCGCGTCACACGAGTGCGCGCTGGTGATCCGCTGCTGGCTGGAGTCGATCTGTCCGGCGCCACATTCGGGCCGACGCCGGTGTTTACGCTCGGCGCTGGAGATGAGGAGATCATTGGATCCCCGGAAGGTCCCCTCCTCTACCGGACTGAGGTCAACGATCAACCGGCGGTGATCCTGGCTGTCGATCCCGAGACTTCCAATCTACCGAAGCGGGTTGCCTTCCCGGTTCTGATCGCCAATATGATTGAAGCGCTCGCGCCGGATGGCGTGCCCGCCGCAATTCCTCTCGGGGAACCGCTGGTCTACGAGCCACGAGCATCGACAGCCTCGGTGGAAATCGTTCCGCCGTCCGGGGAACCGGCGGTGCTGCCGGTCTTCGTCTCGCCGATAGGAGATGAGGATAGCGCGGCGAGTGGATCGGCCCCGCGTGACGTCGTCTACACCGACACCGGCGCGGCCGGCGCTTACACCGTCGGCGAAACAGATGCGGCCGGCATCAACCTGGGCTCGACTCGCTTCATCGTCAACGCCGGCCATCCGCGCGAGTCGGACTTGCGTATCAACCCCAGATTGCCGTCGGTGCTCGCGGAAGCATCCGGAACCGGTGCCAACGCTCCGCGACAGGAGCGCTTCGATCTCTGGCCGCTGCTCGCCCTCCTCGCCCTCCTGGTCATCGGCGCCGAATGGCTAACCGCACTCTGGCCGGCCCGGCGGGGTGTGGCGAGGCTGCCCGCGCGCGGAGGAGTGACATGACATCTCTCGTCTGGGCGCGGCCGGATGCCTTGTGGCTCCTGGCGCTCGTGCCACTATTCGCCGCGACGGGTCTCTGGCTGGGGATTCGCCGTGGCCGGCTCCAGCGAGCGGCCCTGCTGTGGCGTATGGCGGTCGTCACTCTGCTCGTTGTCGGACTGGCCGAGCCGATGATCGCCTCCGGTTCGGGCGCCGGCGGCGCCGTCTTCGTTGTCGACCGCTCGGCCAGCATTGCCGAGGCGCGAGACGCGGCAGACCGCTGGCTCAAGGATGCCCTGACAGATGCGCCCTCCTCGCGCCGGGCCGCGATTGTTGGCTTTGGATCCAAGCCGGTGCTGGCCATGGCTCCCGCACCTGCTCGTGACCTCCTCGACGTGAACGCGGCGCTTTCGACCGATGGCATTGCGGTCGATCCGGCATTTACTGACATCGGCGCCGGCTTGGGGCTGGCGCGGGCGCTCCCGCTGGGGGGTGGTCGCCGCATCGTCCTGGTTTCAGACGGCGGGGAGAACATCGGGCGGGCCATCGACCAGGCCGCGCAGGCCGCGCTTGAAGGCGTTCCAATCGATGTGCTGGCGCTGCCCGGCGTCAGCGCCACAGACCTGCGGGTCGATGGCATCTCGGCGCCAACGTCAGCTTGGGAGGGGGAGCCCATCGCCGTGTTGGCCGGCGTTGAAACCGGCCGCGAGGGCCCGGTGACGGTCGAGCTTCTGGTCGACGGCGAGGTCAAAGCGACGGAAGAGGCTGATCTTTCTGAAGGCCTCAGCTCACGCGCCTTCACGCTCGACGACCTCGCGCCGGGCTTCCACTCGCTAGAAGTGCGCGTCCAGGGCAATGCGGACGTGAATCGCCGCACTGACGACGACCGCGTGCCGCACGGCATCGTCGTGCGAGACCGACCGCGCATCCTCCTGATCGTACCGGAAGGCGCCGACTCAGGGGTCATGCGCGGCATCCTGGAGCGCGGCGGTACGGAGGTGACGGTCACGGACCCGGCCGGAATTCCCTCCCGGCTCTCGGAGCTCGGCGCCTGGGATGGATTTGTGCTGGACAACGTCCCGGCAACGTCCCTCTCGTTGGATCAGGTGGCCGGTCTGCGCGAAGCGACTCGGTCGTTGGGTCGCGGCCTGGTCGTCATCGGTGGGACATCCGCCTATGGCCCCGGCAGCTACGCTGGAACGCCTCTCGAAGAAGCACTCCCGGTCACGGTCAAGGTCACCGACGGCCGGGAGCGGCAGCGGGTGGCGCTACTGCTCATCATGGATAAGTCGGGGTCGATGGGGTATGACCCGCTGGGAGGCACGGGCAAGATCGAGATGGCCAAGGAAGCGGTGCGCCTCGCCGCGCGGTCATTGGCCGAAGGCGATCAGATCGGCATCATCGTCTTCAATGACCGGCAGGAGTGGGTTGTCCCGCTCACGACGATCGGTGACGAATCGACACGTCAGGCAGTCGACCGCAAGATCGCGGCGATTGAGCCGGATGGCGGCACCGAGATCCTCCCCGCGCTCTCGGTCGGACTCGACGCCATTCGCAACGCGGAAGCCGACGCCCGGCACATCGTCCTCCTCTCCGACGGCAAGGCTCGTACGGGCACCCGAGAAAGCTACCAGCGGCTGCTCGACGATGCGCTCGCCGATCGCACGACGCTCTCGACCATCGCCATTGGTGAAGACGCCGACACGGATCTCCTCAATTTCCTGGCTGATGAGGGGGGCGGCCGGTACCACTTCACGGTGCGCGACGAGGATATCCCGCGCGTGACTCTGCAAGAGGCCCGCAGCGCCGGGAGTCAGTCGGTGGTTCGTGGCGCATTCCGGCCGATCCAGACGGCCCCCAGTCCAATCCTGGCCGCGTTCGACCCGGAGGAGTTGCCGGATCTGGCAGGCTACGATTTTGCCGAGGCCAAACCGGACGCGCAAGTGATTCTCACCTCGGACCGGGAGGATCCGGTGCTCGCCAAGTGGCAATATGGGCTTGGGCGCGTGATCGCCTGGACGGCGGATAACGGTGCAGATCTCGCCGCGCCATGGGCGCTGTGGGAGGGATACGATGACTTCTGGGCAGCTGCCGTCCGATGGACCCTCCCCGATCCCGAGCGGCGGCCGCTGACTGTCTCGACGCACCGCGAGGGCACGGATATGGTTGTGACCGTAACGGCCGCGGGTGACAGCGGTGATTTCGCCGACTTCCTGCCCACGTTCGCCAGTGTGACGTCATCATCGGGCGAACCGGTCATCTCCCAAGAGCTGGCGCAGACGGCTCCCGGTGAGTACACACTTCGCCTGCCGGCCCCTGCTCCGGGCGCCTACGCCGTCGAAGTCCGGCAGGAACGGCCGACAGGCCCCCTGGTGGAGACAGCCGGTATCACCGTGCCGCCGTCTCCGGAGACGCTTCCCGCCCCCGAGGGACCTTCCCTCCTCGCCTCGCTCGCCGCTCGTACGAACGGCCGCGTCCTTTCGCTCGACGATCCTGCCGCTGTTTGGGATGCTCCTGCCTCTGGCGGCAGTCCTCTGCGCGAGCATCGGGCCGTCTGGTACGTGCCCGTCTTGCTGGCGCTGGCGCTCTTCGTGGTTGACATCGCGGCGCGGATGGGTGTCTGGTCGCTCCTGCGCCGCCTGACGAGCCGCTCCGCTCGCGCCTGATCTGCCCCCTCCCCTACCGGCGCTCCTGCTACCCTACCGCGGCGTCAAACCCGGGAGGCCGGTATTCACGGAGGCGAGCGGTGATCCAGGTCATCGTCCATTCCGGACCCAACGGGCCGGTTGCCAAGACTCATGTCGAGGAACTGAGCGAGGTCATCACCCAGGAGCAGACGACGATCTGGGTCGACGTCGTTGATCCGACGCCCGAGGAGATCGCCCGCATTGGTGAGGAGTTTGGGTTTCATCCACTGGCGCTCGAAGACATGGTGCGTGGTGGTCAGCGGCCGAAGGTCGATCAGTACGACGGGTATCAGTTCATCGTTTTCTACGGGCTGACCACCGAAGCTGATCACTGCAAGAGCCACGAAGTCAATATCTTTCTCGGCAAGAGATATCTGGTGACGTTCCACAAGAGCGACTTGCAGGTCATCACCGACACCGCCGAACGGTGGCGGAACCATGCCACGACGATGGGCACGCAGGGAGTGGGATTCTTGCTCTACTCGGTGCTCGATTCGCTCGTCGATGGCTACTTTCCAGTACTCGACGACATCGCGGAGCGCGCGGACAGTCTGGAGGAGACAATCCTGAGAGACGGCCAACCGACGCTCCAATCTGAGATACTCCTACTGAGACGGGACTTGCTGTTGATCCGCCGTGTGGCCGCGCCAGAACGCGACGTCATGAATGTGCTGGTCCGGCGCGATCCGCCGATCTTCAGCCGGAAGGAAATTCTCTACTTTCAGGATGTCTACGATCATCTCCTGCGCGTGACCGATTCCGTCGATATCTACCGCGATATGCTCTCGAGCGTGCTCGACGCCAATCTCTCGATGGTTTCCTATACATTGAATGTCGTCGTGAAGCGCCTTACCTCGTCGTCAATCATTCTTATGTCAATGTCACTAATCGCGGGAATCTACGGGATGAATTTTGTGTATATGCCCGAGCTGGACTGGCGCCTCGGCTACCCCTTCGCCCTCGGGCTGATGATCGTCGTCGTTGCCGTCGAGGTCGTCATCTTTCGACGGATTGGCTGGCTATAACGAGCAATCGTCTCGCCGCACCGTCTCCCAGGGGCGGCCCTGCATCCGGCACATTCGCTTGTCGTGGCGACCTGTTGCAACAAGCTCGTATCTCCCTTCACGAACTACCGTCACAGGCAACGACGAACTCAACTGAGCCATCCACGTCGCTTGAACACCGTGTACATCACGGCCGAGACCAGGAACATCAACAGCAGGGAGAACGGGTAGCCGTAACGCCAGTGGAACTCGGGCATGTGGTCGAAGTTCATCCCATAAACCGTCCCGATTAGCGTCGGCGCAAAGAGAATCGCCGCCCATGCGGAGATGCGCTTCACCTCGTCATTCTGGGCGATCGACGCCTCAGTCAGCGCCTTGACCTCTTCGTTCTGCTGCAAGCCGACGACTGCGAGATTGACGCTCAGGACGTTTTGCAGCAGCTCACGGAAGCCGGCCACCTGGTCCTGGACCTGAATAGCGTGGTCCTGAACGTCCCGCAGGTACTGTTGCAGCCCCGGATCAACGCCGTGCTTGTCGGCTCCGGCGATCAGCCCACTGAGGATGCCGACCAGCGGCTTGGTTGCCCGTTGGAACTCGATAACTTCGCGAGCCAGTTCGTAGGTGCGGCGGGTTACGCCGGCATTTCCGCCGAAGACCTCCGTTTCGATCTCGTCGATGTCGTTCTCCAGCCCTCTGACAACCGGTTCGTAGTCGTCCACGACGCGATCCAGGATGGCATAGAGAATCGCTTCGGGTCCGAGGCGAAGAATGTCTGGCTCGGCCTCCATCCGGCGCCGCACCCGACTCAGGTCGGGTCCTTCACCGTGGCGGACGGTGACGACGAAGTCAGGTCCGACGAAGACGTGCAGCTCGGCGAATTCCACTGCTTCCGGTCGATCCAGGTAGCGGGCCGCCCGGAGGACGACGAAAAGGGTATCGCCGTAGCGCTCGAGCTTCGGTCGCTGGTGGGCGATGATCGCGTCTTCGACCGCAAGTTCGTGCAAGCCGAACTCCTCAGCGACGCGCCCGAACTCGCCTCCGGTCGGCTTGTAGAGCCCGATCCAGGCAACCCCGCCCTCGGATCGGCATGCCTCGTACGTCTCCTCCAACGAGCCGGGTGACTCCGTTCGCTTACCGTTCACGTAAATCGCGCCGTCGACAATCATTACTCGCTCCTCGCTCCTCATCTCCAACGGCGACGGCTGCCTAGGGGGAGGCGGGTCTCGACGCCCGTGGACATCTCTGTATGAAGGGGAGCCGGCGATCCTGAAACGCCGGAGGCCCCGTGCCTGATTCAAACAGACACCGGGTCCGGGGCCTGAGCGGCGAGAGATACACGAAACCCTCGCCGGGCGGCGAGGGGAGACGACAGGTGGCTCGACAGAGCCTGGCTATGCCCTACTCGTCACTCGGCGCCAGGGACGCGGTGTGTTAGGTTTGCCAGAACCGTCCAAAGTAGACGCTCCACCGATACATGCCGTGCCCAATTGAGAAATGGCGCCACCATGCGACACCAGCGCCGACCGACGCACTGTAGGCTTCTCCCCAGGCCTTGTCAACCAAGAGATCGCGTATGGCACGATCGAACCGGGTTGTGCATTCAGGCTGTTGAAGCCCGAGACGAGCGTCAGGGACAGGCCGTCAAGGCAACGGCTTGCTCATCCCCCTGCAACCAAGACATTGAGCCAAGCGCTTGATGTCGTCGATGGATTGTATTATGTCAATTAGGTGGTCGTTGGAGTGGCCAACGTGAGCTCCAGTTGTATTTTCGATCTTCCAGTGGAGACTGGGGCAGTTATCGAGTGCCAGCGGCATGAGATGACCATCCATGTTACCCATCACCCTAGCACCCCGTCACAATTGGAGCAGGAGTAAACCGGCGATCGTCATGTAGATGAGGAGTCCGGTGGCGTCGACGAATGTCGAGATGAGCGGCGCGGAGACGACCGCCGGGTCGATGCCGATCTGCTCCAGCACCAGCGGCAGTACCGCGGCGACCGTCGCCGACCAGAGGGCGACACAGGCGATCGTGGCGCCGACGACCAGGCCAATCTGAAAGCCTTCGGGAAACCCCACTCGCAGATACCCGACGATCCCCATGATGAGCCCGACGGCGAGGCCGACCGCCATCTCTTTCGCCAGCACCCAGCCTACGTCGCTCAAGCGGACTTCGCCAACGCCGATCGCCCGCACCAACGTCGTCACCGTTTGGCTGCCGACGTTACCGCCAATGCCGATGATGAGCGGGATATACGGGATGAGCGCCGGTACTCCTTGCAGACGATCGGAGTAATGCTCCAGCACCTGACTCGTCAGCAAACCGGCGACGAAGAGGATAAGGAGCCAGCCGATGCGCCTTCGCACCAGCAACCCCGCGCTCGCGAACCGGTACGGCACGTCGAGGGGTTGCGAACCGCCGATGCGCTCGAAGTCCTCGGTGGTCTCTTCTTCGATGACGTCGGCGACATCATCCTGAGTGATGATCCCGAGTAGGTGATCCTGCTCGTCAACGACGGGGAGTGCCAGGAGATTCTTGTCGACAAGAAGGTTCGCGGCGGTCTCCTGGTCGGCATCCGCTCGCACCCGAATTGGATCGCCAACCATGACCGCGCTGACCGGCGTTTGGGGCCGGGTCAACACCAGGTTGTGGAGGGAAAGAACGCCCAGCAACCGCTCCTCGGCGTCGATCACGTAGACATAATATATCGTCTCGGCTTCTTCCGCGACGCGTCGCAAGAGCACAATGGCATCATCCGCGCGCACGTCCGGCGAAATCGCGACGAACGCGGGGGTCATCCGGCCGCCCGCGGTGTCCGGGGGATAGGCGGAGAGCAGCCGGATCTCGGCGGCTTCCTCCGGCTCCATCGCCACCAGAATCTGCTCCCGATCTTCCGTTGAGAGCTCGGCGATGATGTCGGTAGCGTCGTCTGGATCAATCGCTTCGAGGAGGTCGGCCGCTTCTTCGCGGGGACGCAGGCGGAGGATCGCCGCAGCATTTGCCGGATCCAATTCCTCCAGGATTTCTGGAATCTCGGCTGCGGGGATCGATTCGAGGACGACAGCCACCTCGTCGTCGTCGAGCCGCATGACGATGTCGGCCCAGTCGGACGGCCCGAGACGGTCGGTGAGGCCACGAATGCCGAGCTCTTCCCGCGTGGCAATGAGCTCACGAATCTCGTCTAGCTGCTCGTCGGTGGTCATGGTATTTTCCCAGGGCAACAGCGCCCGCTTATGGTCTCTTGGTCGCCGCGGAGGTGGCAGGTTGATTGGGCGCGTGTTGATTGCCTGGTCGGCCAGCGGCGGGCTGACCGCGCCGGAGTGTAGGAGCGCGCATGAGGGGAGTCAAGCAGGTGCGCTGAGGCGACAGGATCCTCTAGCGCGCCGCATTTGCCGGTTCAATGACCTGGTCCACCCGGGTGGATGAGGTGCTTCCAGCGAGAGTCGATTCCAACCACCGTGCGGCTTCCGAGGTCCAATCCGCAAGCTCCGTATAGAGCCCGTGCCGCCCATCGGCGTACCAGAGCAGGGTGCCGCGATCGCCAGCCGCGATGCAGTAGCGGACGGCTTCTTCCGGTGGGACGATCAGATCCCGGCCGGCGCCAATCACGAGCATCGGGCACTTCGCGCGCTCGACAATGCCGGGTAAGGCAAACCCCGCGGCCAGCCGGGCCAGATGCTCCTCGCCGCCGGCAATCGTGGCAAGGTGCCGTCGCAAGAGCGGCTGTGCCAGCGCGAACCAGGGTTGCGGGTCATAGGGCGGGGTGACCGCAACCACTGCCCCAACGCGCCTGTCGGTCGCGGCGGCACGCGCCGCGATCGCGCCACCCAAGCTAAATCCCACGAGGCCGATGCGGTTTGCCTCGATCATGGGATCCAGGGACGCGAGTTCGACCACTCCCTCCAAGAAGTCGTCACAGTCGGGAGTCGGCGACACAGTCAACGAGCTCTCGCCACTCCCAGGCCAGTCGAGCGCTAGTACGGCGAGATTGGATGCGAGAAACGCGTCCCTCCAGAGGAACGTCTCCTCTTTGCTCGTCGACGTGCCGTTCAGGATAACCACTAGCGGCACCGGGCCAGGCGAGTTCTCCGGCAGCGCCAGGTAGCCAGGGAGATGCGAGGTTCTCCACGGCACTTCCACCCGTCGCACGGCCGGGTGCAGGACCGGCATCGCGCGCGCATAGAGCGACGATGCTGACGCCCGGAGCGTTCGAATCTTGCGGGGATCATCGAATACCAACATCCCGGCGAGATGGTACGCAAGCGCCGCGTGCCGCTGTGAGAGCGCGGCCGCATGCTCATGGCTAGACCGATGATGGATTCGGGCTTCCCCGAGAAACCGCTGTGCCGCCCACGTCCAGGCCAGGTCCCAGTCGGACACAGATCGCACTCGACGCAATGCATGGGCTGTAACGTCGGCGGGGAGACCCATTGCCGCCAGTCGCCCCTGGTTCGTGCCAATCGGCAACGCCCGGGACCCAAACAGACGGAGGACAACATCGACCCGCCAGCCATCGGCCAACGGCGCCAGCCGCCAGGCGTAGCCGGTAGAACGCGCAATGACCGGTGTTTGAGTACTTACGGCTCCGGTCGTTACGGTACCCGTGTCCATACGCGTTCACGCGCTCTCGCCAGCGCCGCCTCGACACTATCCGCGTGTTCGGTGAAGCGACAGACGATTGTCAATCGATCGAGTTTCGGAATCGAGCGGCGGAGACTCCCGACAAGCTCCTCTACAAGCGCCGCCACCATCGCGTCAACGTCTGTCTTGGCCGCCAGGGACTCAACTCCCAGGAGCGGCATCGCTACGGTGCGCAACCGGCTCATCGATCCGGCCGCCAGCGCCGCGGGAACGGCCCGGCGCACATGTTCGATCCTGGCGCGCTCGCCCAGCGCCGGATGGACAACCGCGTGAATAACCGCGCGGATGCCACGCTCCTCGAGTCCCGTTGCCCCAGTCACCACTGCAGTGCCGAGGTCGAGGGGAGCCAGACTCATCGCTTCCCGCTCGATATCAGACCCACCCAGGGTACGCAGCCCACTGAGGCCCGGTGTCGCCAGCGGTCCTAGAACCCCGCGACGATTCGCCGCGACCACGATCGCTTCAGCGTCCTGACCGAGCAAATCGCCCACGGTTACTGAGACGATGGTGCGTCCAAACCGGAACTCCGGGTTGGCTTCCACCTCGTTCATCTGCGTCCTGTTCGGGGTAGGGGCGCGCTCAAGCCGTCATGACGTGGCGGCGTGCGCCACGAAGATCTCTCTTCCATATCGCCAAGCATAGTTGGCGCGACCAGGATGTGAAAAAGCAGACAGTCGTGTGTGCGTCCGCGGCCTAAGACATCTCGATGGCATCGCCCGATTCGGTGGGCACCACGATCTCGCCGACAGGCTGCGCCGGACCATCTGTCCCCGGGATGACTTTGTACGTGGCATTGTCATACGTATCGTCGACCACGGTTTCGATGGTGCCGCGCATCGAGTCGCTTCCGGGAACATACTCGGGCGTATCACTCCCGAAGCCGGCAGGAATGACGATGGCCAGCGTTACCGGATCGAGTTGCGCCCCAGTGGCTGGGTCGATGAGCAACCCGGTCATCGGGTGAACCAGATAGCCAGTCGCCGGGTGAATGATGCGGCCATTGACGAGGTCGAGCAGGTACCCGGTCGCGGGGTCGATCAGCAGCCCAGTGGCAGGATCGATCTCCAAGCCAGTGGCGGGATCGTATTGAGGCACCGGTTCTGTTATCGTGGCCGCTTCGGCGGACTCACCAGCCGATGTCATCGTGCCGGCAGTCTCATCTGTTGTCGTGACTCCGGCAGTCTCTTCCGTCGACTGGGAGAGTTCGGCCGATTGCGCCAAGTCAACGGGCTCCATTGACCAGCCCATGGCTTCGTCGACATACGCCGACTGCTCGTTCTCGTGAGACTTCCCGTCCTTCGAGGACCTGTCGCGTTTCTCTTTGGATCTGACCTCGTCAGTCTCGATAACTGTCACGTCCGCAACCGTTGCGTCGGTCACCTCTGGAGCGAGGGCAGTCAGGCCAGGATCACTCGACCAGTCTTCGGCGAGTTGCGGCGCGTCGGCCTGGGTTTCGGGTTCGGGCGTTGGTGTGCCGTCGTTGACCGGGGTCGGCGTTATCGGCAGGAAGGCTTGCTCCGGAGGCATCGGCAGCGGCGCTGCTGGAGGCAGAGAGATATCGGTCGAGGCGCCCACACTTTCCAGGGCCGCGATCGCCTCATCCGGAACCGGGAGTGACTCGGTGGGAACCGGCTCGGCTACCGTCTCTTCAGTGCGGTCTTTGCGGCCGCCGTCATTCCCACGATCGCCATCATCCGTAGCGGGCGCGGCGTCCATTTCAGGGGCGCCTTCACCGATCGGCTGCGGCTCGGCCGCCTGGGCAAGATCCGCCGAGGGAGCAGGGTCAACAGGCTCCTCAGGCACCATGGCCAGTACTGGTTCTTCTACTGGTTCTTCT
>JAHWJF010000002.1:20395-26143 GCA_019348515.1 Chloroflexota bacterium
GTCAACAGGCTCCTCAGGCACCATGGCCAGTACTGGTTCTTCTACTGGTTCTTCTGCAACCGGCTCAATGGTCGGTTCCGCGACGACAACAGGCTCAATCACTGGCTCGGCCGTAGGTTCGGCCAGCTCCTCGATCGGTACTCGGGTCGCGGTCAACTCGGGAGTCGGCGTCTTGACCGGCGCTTTCGTGGGCGGCGACGTGACTTTCCGCTGTGGTGCTTGGGTTGCAGTCGGTTCTGCCGCCGGAACCGGAGTCTCGGTCGGCACATCTGTCGGTAAGGGCGCGGCGGCGACGGCCGCGATCGTGCCTTCCGGTTCTGTGGCCACGCTACCGTCATTCCCGGGCGCGTTCAGGGCGATGATGAGGGCGCCGGCCATGGCCACGACGAGCGCGAGACCAGAAGCTACCGCCATGCCTGGAGACGACAGTGTTTGTAGTCCACGCCGCAGCCAACCCCAGCCTGAAGTATCAGCCGAAACAGCCATCATAACGGCGCGTGAGACGGCCGGGCTCGCCGCCAGTCGCGGCAGCACCTGGAGGTCGCGCGCCAGGTGATCGGCCTGGGCCACGAACAGGCGGCAGGCGTCGCATGTCGCCAGGTGACCTTGCAGCTCGCGATGCTCCGCCGGCGTCAGCGGCGCATCCATGCGGGCGGAGATGAGTTCCTGAGCCCGATCGTGGGAGATCATCCTTTTGCCTCCCACTCACTCTGAGTGCCAAGCGCCTCGGTCGAACCATAGATCTGGGCGAACGCCTTGCGTGCTCGAAACAGCCGCAGCTTGGCGGCATTCTCGGTGATCCCAAGCGCGTCTGCTGTCTCGGCCAGCGACAGCCCCTGATAGTGTCGCAGCAGGAGCGCCGCCGCATAATGCTGCGGGAGGCGGGAGAGGGTCTGTTCGATATCCTGGCGGCGGCTCACCGAGCGCTCGATCGATTGCTCGCTGGCGTGGTCGTGCCCGGGCAAGAAGGGAATCCACTGCACGATCTTGCGGCGCCGCAGCTGGCTGATCGCGGTGTTGGTCGCGATGCGATAGAGCCAGGGTTTGAAGGCGAGATCAGGACGCGTGGAGGGAAGGGCATTGTACGCTTTGATAAAGGTGTCCTGGGTCAGGTCTTCCGCCATCGCGCGGTCGCCGACCATGCGATGCAGGTAGTTCAGGATTGGTGCGTGGTAGTGCTCGAAGAGCCGAGCAAAGGCGACCTGATCGCCCTCGCGGGCACGCCCGACGAGATCCGAATCGTCCGCGGTCAACCCCTGACTCCCGCGGGCCTGCGGCTGGTCCGCTAGTGGCCTCGCAATGGTCCACGGTATCGAGAGTTCCATCCGGCGATCCGACGCTCCTTTCCGCACGTACCAACGCGCCGCGCGCGGCATCCGTTTCGCCGCGTGGGTGGTGCAGAAAGGCGGAGCGGGGACGCCGGGATCGCTTGGAGAATACCAGATCGGCAAAAAAGCACGTTGGCTTTGGTGAATCGGAACGAGCGTTCCACGTGGAACGCTCGGCGTCCACCTGGGTGGACGCCAGTTGCTCGCGCAAAGCGCGCCTGGCCCGCGCCGAAATCGTTTCGCCGGTCGCGGTGCAGAGCACGGAACGGCGAGATGAGATGCGGGAACAACGATGGCCGGGCAATAGTGCAACACGCTTCGCATTCAGCACGTACGCTGGCGTATAGGCAAGAAGCTCCAGCAGATTCGAGGCGTCACCCATGACCGATCGCGATGACGATCGACGCGAGAGCTTCATGACGACTCGATGGGATCATCATGGCATCGCCGTGCTGGAAGCCACCGGGGCAAATGCTCGCTCCGCCCTGGAGTCGGGGTTGCGGGCGGTGATGACCCTCGCCGTGGGGCCAGTCCTATCGACCGGCGACGCCACACGCTCCGCTCCCATTCACGGCGAGGGCGAAGACCTGGCCGAACTCTTTGTCGACATGGCGGAGGACCTCTTGGCGCAGATTGAGCACTTCGGCAGCAGCCTGGACGACGTTGTCGTCGATGGTGTGCTGCGCACGGAGAGAGGCGGCTACAGTGGTTGGGGGCATGCCTCCGGAACACTCGAGGTAGCATCTCCGAGTGTGGCGCCACGGCTCCTCTCTGTCCCAAAAGTGATCGAAGAAGATACGCGAGTCGTCATTCGCGCTCGCCTGCACCGCACGTGCACGTAGGCGATCACGGTTCGCCAAGCTCGCCGCCAGCATCCTCCGCGACGATCTCCCGTGCCCGGCTCAGATCGTCTTGCCGAACGTACAGATCGTGGGCGAAGGTCGCCACGGATCCCCAGCCCCCAGCGCCAGGACCCCCAGGCCTCACCAGCACCGGGATACCGGCGTCGAGAAGCACATCCTCCCAGAAGCGGGCCATCGGCTCGTTCGGGGCGGTCATCAAGAAGGCTATGTCATCACTCACGATCAACCACCAGTCGTTCCCAGGCCGGCGTCGATCTCGTCGCGCACAAGCTCCATCGCCGTCGGCTCGATAGCTGAGACGCCGGCAAATGGCGTCTCGAGCTGGTATTGCAGCAGCAGCAGGAGAGCCACCAGGGTCGCCAGGCTCGCGGTCATCAGGGCATGAATCCAGTCATCGTCGACCGCGAACAGGTAGGAGAAGCCGACAGTCACGATCGCGCCGATGATCAGCGTGAGCCACATCGCCTCTGGCAGGCCGCTCTCGCCCAGCAGCACCCGGCTGCGCCTTGCGCCGTCAAGCGCGTCGAGCTGCTGGAGGGCCGTGGCATACGTTGGGTCACGATTACCGGCGCGTGTTCCAGCCTCGTTGACCGCCTGCCACAGTTCATGGATCAGCGTGGTGTGCAACGACTCATCAAATTCGCCTTGGGCCATCGCCGGCCACTCCGTGTCCACGACATGATGGGCGTAGGCACTTAGTGCGCTGCCCACGCGTTCGCGGTCTTCGTCAGGCCAGACCTGAGCCAGCCGTGCGAGATTGAGCACCGCGGTCGCTTCGTCGTCCGCTACCGCTCGCGCATCTCGGTACTCTTCCCAGGCCGCGACCACCACCTGCGCCAAGATCACGGCGTAGATCACGCCAATAACCGCATAGACATAGCCGGCGATATCCGTGTGCCGAGCGAGTCGATCGTGCGGCACGGTCCGGCGCACAACGAGCAGCCCGACCAGCGATGACACGACGGCGGCCAGGATGATGACGACAAAGGCAACCATTTCGCTCATGCCTGGCAGCGTAGCCCGGCGCCGGTGCGTGGGCAACATGAGTTGAGGAGTCGGTCCTGAACCCGTCTCCGTGGGGTATGCACTCAATCTCGCTCTCTATGCGATGATCACTCGTCCACCGGATAACGCCCGGCACGAATGGCGAACTGCTTCGCCGTCCACTAGGAAGCCGGTCAGGGCGTGTGGTGGCTGGAATGGGTTAGGTCCGTGCAAAGACACGGTATCTTCTCGGCGCCGTGGTGGAGTCCAGATGTCGAATGCGGTCCAGCCCCTCTTGGCGATCACGATGGGTGATCCGGCCGGAATTGGTCCGGAAGTCGTCCTGAAGGCGCTCGCCCATATTGACGTCTACAAGCGCTGCCGGCCATTGGTCATCGGCGACCGGCGCATTCTGGAGCGGGCCGCGGGTTGGCTCGGTAGGGCTATCCAGTTCGACATCGTCGCGGACCCCGCTCAGGGCTTCTACGAGCCGCAGCGGGTGACGCTCCTCGATATGGAGAATGCGCCCCCTGATACCGTTCCGGTTGGACAGGAGACCGCTGTCGCTGGCGCCGCCGCCGTCGACTACGTCTTTCGCGCATGCGATCTGGCGATGGCGGAGGCGGTCGACGCCGTGGTCACTGCGCCCCTGAACAAGGCAGCCATGAATATGGCCGGTTACCAGTACGCTGGCCACACTGAGCTGCTGACGGAGCGGACCGCCGCGGAGCGCGTCAGCATGCTCCTCATCGGTCCCAACCTGCGCATCGTCCACGTCAGCACCCACGTCGCTTTGCGGGAGGCGATCGAACGCGTGACCCCGGAGCGAGTCGCGGATGTGATCCAGATCGCTTACGACGCCTGTCGCGCGCTCGGGATCACCCACCCCCGGATCGCGGTCGCCGGGCTCAACCCGCATGCCAGCGAGGGCGGGCTTTTTGGCGACGAAGAGGCGCGTCGGATCGAACCCGCGATCCGCGCCGCCCGTGCTCGCGGCCTGGATGTCAGTGATCCCCAGCCTCCGGACACCGTTTTCTTGCGCGCGACCAAGGGCGCGTACGATGTCGTCGTTGCCCAGTATCACGACCAGGGACACATTCCGATGAAGCTCCTGGCTTTCGATTCCGGTGTCAACGTCAGTTATGGCCTGCCGATCATCCGCACCTCGGTCGACCACGGCACGGCCTTCGATAGTGCCGGGAAAGGAATCGCGGCCGAGTCGAGCATGCTGGCGGCCATCGACGTCGCGGTGCAGATGGCCAACGCGCGCCGCGCGGATGTCGCCCTCGCACCAGGGTAGGGGCCATGCCACGGCTCGTCATCATTGCCGACGACCTGACTGGCGCGACCGACACCGGTGCCTGCTTCGCCGACGCCGGTCTGGCGACAGTCATCTCCCTCTCCGGTGCGGTCATCCCGAATGCGGATGTGACCGTGCTCTCGACTGAAAGCCGGGATCTGGAGGCGGACGCGGCGGCACGAGCCATCAACGAGGCGGTAACGCGAGTTTTTGCAACGCGGAGTGATGCGAGGCCGCACTGGGTGTACAAAAAGATCGACTCCGCGCTGCGGGGTCATCCTCGTGCTGAGCTGCTCGCCACGATGGAGGCTTTAGGCGCAACGCGCACATTGGTAGCACCGGCGTTTCCAGCCGAGGGGCGGACAACGGTCGCCGGCCGTCAGCTTATCGATGGGGTTCCCCTGGAACGGAGTCGGTTCAGTGGCTCCGGCGTAGACTCCGATCTGCGCACTCTGTTCGCGACGGACCGCGGGCCGCCGGTCCAGCTACTCGATCTGACCATCGTTCGCGGCCGGTCGGACGAGCTGCGGCGTCTCCTTGACGATGACGCAGAAGGAATCGTGGTCGCCGATGCGGAGACCGACGACGATCTGTCGGCGCTGGGCCGCGCAGCGAGTGGGAGCCGATTACGTCTCCTGTGCGGCACAGCCGGGTTGGCCCGCCAGTTAGTCCATTCTCTTCCGCTAACCTCACAGGCAGTGCTTCCCCTGGAGATCGCGGACCGCGCTGAACCAATCCTCATCATTGCCGGCAGCCAGCACGAGGCGACCGAGCGGCAAATTCTGGCGCTGGGGGAGGCGGGCGTACCGATCGTGCGCCCCACCCAGAGCATCCTCGCCGACCCAACAACGGCTATCGACTCCACCGTGGCCGAAGTCACGGCACACCTCGCCGCTGGGCGATCCACGGCGCTCACGACGATCGGGCTCGCCCCGTGCTCTGGTGGCGCGGACGGCGTCGCCGCACGATTGGCTCAGGTCGTCGCTACGGCCGAGGTGAGCGGCCGCGTAGGAGGGCTTGTGCTGACCGGCGGCGACACCGCGGCGGCGGTCTGCACCGCGTTGAACGTGTCGGCGCTCTGGCTGCGGGGAGAGATCGCTCCCGGGTTGCCCTGGGGAATCCTCGAGGGAGGGCCGTTGCACTCTTGCCCGATCGCGACCAAGGCGGGCAGCTTTGGTGGAGACGACGCCCTCCTGGCCTGCATTGACCACTTGACAAGTGAGGTCATGCCGGAGTCTGGGGAATCTGATCAGGCCGGTGAGAACACAGGGCC
>JAHWJF010000471.1 GCA_019348515.1 Chloroflexota bacterium
ACCCGACCTGCTCGCCGTACTGCACCTGATAAAACCCCTGCTCGGGGCCGGCCAGCGTGGTCAGGGTCGTCCCGGGCGGGATGGTGCCCATCACCGGGGCCGTCATCGCCGGCCCCCCGCGCAGATTGACATTTCTGAGGGTGGTCGCCGCCAGCTCTCCCGTTCCACTTTCGGTGACCGGAGCCGCGGCGGCGAGGGAATCCGCAACAGGCGCCACCTCTTGCGCCAGGCTGACCGCTGGGTCGGTAGCGGTGGGCGCCGTCGTGGTCGTGGAAAGCAGATCGGACCTGATGTAGCCCGACGTGCCGTTGTACCAGACGGGCGTCCAGCCCCCACTCGACGCGCCGGTGATCGTCACCGGGCCTCCCTCGGGGAGGACACGCAAGACCTCGGTGCTTTCGGATGGACCGGCGCGCAGGTTGGCGAGGTCCGTCGCGTAGGCGGGTCCGGCGGTTGTCGCGGCGGGGGCGGCGGTGAACGCGGCATCTTTCGTTGGCGCCGCCTCTGCGGTCGTCACAGGAGCCGGATCCGCCACCTGCATCAGGGCGACGTCCTTGGAGGTCGCCTGGACCGGCTCGCCCGCCGCGAGCCACGCGCCATCGACCCAGCCGTAATTCCCCTCGTAGGTGACGCCGACGAATCCCTGCGACCACTCGCCGGTGGGCGCCAGAGCCGCGCCGGCCGGGATCACCAGCAGCACGGCGTCGCCGAAGCTCGGACCGGCGCGCAGATTGAGGTCGGCGGTGGTGATCGGGTTGAGCGGAACCTCGCCCGGCGACGCCGGCGGAACAGGGAGCGCTTCTGCCGGCGCGGTTTCCACCGGCGCCGGCTCCGTGGAAGCCATCTCCGTGGCCTCGGTGACCGGCACCGCCTCCTGGGCCATCGCGACCGGTCCCGCCTCTTGGGCCAGCTCGACTGGGGCCGCCGCTTGTCCGTTTTCTATGAGATAGCCGGCCACGATGTAGCCGGTTACCCCGCCCACGGAGACCCCGTGCCAGGCCACGCCGTCGGCGGAGTAGACCGGGCCTTCGAGGATGTCCGCCGGGGTTCCCTCCGGGAACGACGACAGAACTGCCGCATCGAAGCTCGGCGTCTCACGGAGCAGGACAGGATCACCGCCGGTATTGGCGACGAGCCCGACGGCGCCTGGATAGAGCGTGCTCTGAGCAAACGTGGTGCCGGCAGCGGGCGCCAGCGACAAGGCCATAACGGCCAACGCAACGGCGATGACCATCCGGAGCCGGCAAGCGGCTCGCCACGGGGATGACGTCATCTGACCCTCCCTCCGAGGTCAAACGATGCCGATAGCCCCTGTACCCCTTCCCGCAGACTCGCCGGAGCATTCCGCGGCGTCCATCCCCATGAACCGCCGCCCGCATCCGGAAAGTGGCGCTCATCGGGAGCCTCGGGCGTTGCCCCATCCGGCAACTCGGCTCCACGAGAGCAGACATCAAACACCGGTATTCGCCGCCCATCCGCGGCCCCGTATGTGTGACGACGCTCACCCTAGCAGACAAACGCCGTTTTGGGAAGTCCTGGACGCCTCAAGGAGAATATTGGTAGTCGAGGAGAGACCTTCTCAATACAAAAGGGCGGCTGTCGCTAACCGCCCTTTTGCATATGTTGCACCACAAGTCATCAGGTCAGGACGCGAGGTCGTCCATCAGGATCTGGTTGATCTCTTCCGGTTGCTTGAATTTCGCGAAGTGGCCGGTGCCGGGCATGAGCACGAGCTCCGCCCCGGGCGGTGGAGATGAGGGGGACGCTTCGCTCAAGGGGAGAAGGGGGGAAGCGGACAAGGGATCTTCTTGGCTCCTCAACTCACGACTCACGACTGAGGGCTCTTCATCCCGCGCGTTCCAGTCGGAGAAGCTGACGAATCTTGGCGACAGAGTCCTGGAGCCGTTGTGGCGTCCACCCGACCGCGGTGAGGATCTCGGCGGCATCGTCCAGACCGGCTCGCGAGACGAGACCCTTTTCGTTGAGCGCCCATGTGCCATGTCCCGCCAACCGGGCGTGCGCCGCGGCCATGACGGCACGCGCCAGCAGTCCCGCGCAGGCGGCGATGTCGCCACGGGCGCCGTGGTGCTCGGCGACGAGGACCGAGAACGCCGCGTCCCCTTCCCATTGGGGCGGGGCAGAGCGGCGCAGCGCCGGGGAGAACGACGGTCTCGGCAGCGACCCGCGTAACACCGTCCCCAGCGCCAGCTCGCCGGCGAGCACATAGGTGGGCAGACCGGCGATGTGACCACCGACGCGATCGATCTCGAAGCGGCCGGCATCCGCTTCCGCGATCCAGTGCTCGACCTCGTCGAGATCGCGGTAGAGCAGGTCGACCCGTTCGCGATCGACCTCCAGCCAGGCGCCGCCATTGACGATGCGGCCCCAGTCGCCGGGTTCGACCACGTGACCGGGGTAACCGAGGTCGCGGATGGCAGCGGTGTCGATGCCGCCGCGGTAATAGAGCCCGATATCCCAGTCGCTATCCGGCCGCGCCATGCCGCGGGCGCGAGACCCGCCCAGGGTGACCGCTTTCACCCCCGGCACCCGCGCGACTCGTTCGACGAGCGTGGCGACACTCACACGAATCCTCCAACCACGACTTTCAGTAGCTGAAACGATTCTCGGTCGTTCTCACTCGAACGTGTTGCGGCACTGCGCACGACGCGGAGCAATCCAAGTCGTGCTCGGGCCTGCGAGGAAGCCCAGGCAAGCGAGGTCAAGGTGAGGATAGACGACAAGATTCTTCCTTCGTCAGAATGACGCGATTGTGCTGATGCTGGACTCGGTGGCGTAGCCGCTCTCTATGCTCCATTATCTCTGTACACGGTGGTTGAGATAGGGAGAGAGCATGGCGGCGGCACAGGCAATGGATGTGATCGTGGTGGGTGGCGGGGCGATGGGCAGCGCGGCGGCCTGGCGGCTGGCGAGGGCCGGACACCGCGTCCGTCTCCTCGACCAATTCGCATTTAGCCATGAGAGCGGAAGCTCCCTCGGGCCTTCGCGCATGAACCGCCTTGCCTACGAGGCTCCCGAATATGTCTACCTCGGTCGCGAAGCCTTCC
>JAHWJF010000472.1 GCA_019348515.1 Chloroflexota bacterium
GCCGCGATGTATGCCGAGGCCGTGCCGTTCAGGACGATGATAGCGGCGAGCAAGGCGCCTGGAATCGACGTCACCGCGATTCCCGTCAGGAGCAGCGCCGCGGCAACCGAAGCGAGCATGACGTACAGGACGTTGACCGGGTCGAAGTGGCGCAACAGCGGCGGGGTGAGGTTATTTGCGAGCAACTCCGTCGCGCCGCTGAGGAAAAAGAGCAGGCTGAGCACAGCAGCTGATGCGGCGAAGACCTCGGTCGTATAGGCGCCGAAGTAGACGAGCCAACCCGCGTACAACCCGAGATTCAATCCGAGGACGACAAGGATCGACCTCGTTCTCCCATCATGAAGGACGGCCCGGAATGCCGCGAGCGGATGAGGGCGGTTGGTCGCCTTTGCCCGAGCTGGGCTCGGAGGGAGTACAAAGGTACCGGCCAGGAGTAGCACCACTGGTACGGCAATTGACCCCATGGCGAGTCGCCAGCCGAAACGGGCCTCGATCTGGGTCGCGATCGGCATGCCGAGTACGAAGGCGAGTGTCGTCGCCGAGACGATGATCCCGATTGCCCGGTTACGCCAGACGGGATCCAGGAAGAGCTCGCGTGCCCCGGTCATGCAGTTCGCCATGAGTACTGCGGAGCCGCACGAGGCGAGAATTCGTCCCACCATGAGCCAGCCAAACGAGGGCGCGAGCGCCGAGACGATAACGGCAATCAGAACGAAGGAGCCTTCTAGCCGGAGCCAGGCGCGCCGGCTCCAGCGATCCATCCATGGTGTTGCCGCCAACGCGGAGAGGACTCCCACGAGGGAACCGAGCGTCGCGAGTTGTCCGGTCGTTGCGTCCGACGTGCGAAATTCCTGTCCAATGGAGCGGAGCAAGGGGCTGAGGATTGCCATGTTCAGCAGGGTTACCGCCGCTCCGAGACAAAGCACGACGAGTCCGACCCATGTCCGCATGGTGTGCCTCGCGGTCGATTCCACCCAAATCCTCAGCCGCGAGCAACGCGAATCCCGATCCCAAACCAGGGAATGGTACGCCCTTATGGACTGTGGTTGAGGCGGCTCGGTACGGGGCAATGGCGCGGGTGGGGGAGCACCTTATTGAACTGAAGCCGCCGTGCGGCTGCTCATTAGCGATGCACGTAGACCGGTGTGCCGAGCTCAGCCCAGTCCCAGAAGAAGCGAGCATCTTCGAGCAGGAGATTGACGCAGCCATGACTGCCGGGTCGCCCGATCGTCTCCTTCGTCCGCCACCAGGCGAAATGCAGCGCATGTCCCAGGTCGGTGAAGTATTGCGTGAAGAGTACGTCGTCGAGGCGGTAGTGATTCTCGGCGCCGATCGCGCCGGAGGTCATCGTCTCGTTCGCGACGCGATGCAGGATCGAGTAGAACCCGGCTGGGGTCTCCCACCCGGCCATGCCGGTCGTAACCGCGATGGTGCGCACGGGGCTGGAACCGTCGTACGCGGTCAGGAGTTGCTGGACGAGGTTGATGTCGATCCACTTACCCCAGGTCGGCGCATCGGCGGGTGGAGGAGTGGGGAGCACCGGTGCGTTGCGGCCAATGTTTCGGGAATAGACGAAGCGGTCGTTGCCGATCTTGGCCCACATGTCGGCGCCTTCGTGGACTTCCTCACCCGTAAGCCACTCGGTGACAGTGACGGACGTGGCGTAGTCCAGGGTCTCGACAATTGGAGCTTTGGTCGTCGGCTCACGCCGGACATTCGTTTCTTCGAGGGTGGCGCCTTGCCAGACCGAAAGATCCCAGTCGGCGATCTGCAGCTGGGGCAGGGGTGGTCGCTCGGTGAGGTAGCCGGCCGATACCCAGCCGGAGAGACCGTCAGCGTATCCGGGAATCCATTCCCCGCTCGAACCCGCCGCCGCGATGAACTCGGTGTTGTCCGGAAGCACCGCGGTCATGGGCGCATCAAGATTCGGCGCGGCGCGCAGGCGCAGGCCGTCGGAGGCTTTCACGAGAAACGTGCTGCCGCCGGTCGGCGGCGCGGGGAGAAACGCCGCATCGCCCAGCACACCATCGCGCTCGGCGAGATACCGGCCCATCGGCCGCAGCGAAACCACGCCGCCCCGGTGCTCCAGGATGGCGCTTTCAAAAACCTGCATCTGTATGCCGGGCACCGCTGGGTCGTCGAACGGCTCGGAGACAGGCGGGCCGAAAAACACCTCGCCGCCCCACTGATTCCAGAATGAGGCGAATGGCTCGCTCAGCGTGTGGTTGGTCTCGGGAAAGAAACGGCAGCTCGCGCTCGTTGCCGAGCAGGCGACTACCGGATCGCTGGCGTTCCCAGCCAACACCTCGGCCCAGACCGTCTTTCCGAGCGGCTGCCCGCGGACGTCAAACGGTGGCGCCTGCCGGGGATCATAAAGCAAGACCAGGTTATTGAAGGTCTGCAGCACACCGCCGGCGCCAGCGGCGTAACGCTCTTCGGAGAGCGGTGCACCAAATACGGACTCGCCACCCGCCTGGTGCCAGCGCGATCGAAACGGCTCGGCGAGGTTATGCCCGGTCTCGGCAAAGTACAGCGTTCCCGCACCGGGTGTTGCCGGTACGATCTCTTGGGTGGGAACGGTCCCTTGCACGGGATCGGTTCCCTGCACCGGCACGATCTCTTGCGCCGCCGCACCCTGGCTCCCAAACGGTCCGGACTGGGTGACCCTCAGGCCGACCGCTCCAGCGGCGAGCGTCAGCAAGCGACGGCGCGCGAGGCGGAACTGGCTTGACCCGAGTTGGACCCCCCTGCTTCCGATCATGAACGTCACTCCAATGACCACGCGCCCGTCATAGACGCGGGACGCGGTTCAGGTCTCCAGCGGGGCGGTGGTCGGGGTGTATGAATTCTGTCGGGGCACGGGAACTATACGATCCACCTCGGGCGCCGGTCGAGAGATATCAAGGCGGTACCTCCGTGCGTGAGGAAATGCGCTCTCTCCATCCCGCCGGTTTGCGCGCGGGCCGGAGAAGCCCGGGGCACTCCCTGAATCGGGAGCAGCATTGACCGACCGCGAGACGGGATCAGTCGTAGAGTGCGTG
>JAHWJF010000075.1 GCA_019348515.1 Chloroflexota bacterium
CGCGCCGTGGCAAGCGGCGGTCATGTCCCTAGTGATCACCCTGATGGGCTTCGCCGGAGGGCTAACGATGTCGGCGATCAAGCGGGACCGCGGGGTCAAGGACTTCGGGAGCCTCATTGCTGGCCATGGAGGCGTGCTCGACCGGATCGACTCGCTCTGCTTCGCCGCGCCAGTCTTCTTCCACCTCACGCGCTACTTCTTCGGTGTCTGAGCCGCCCCCTCACACCCGCCCGATGACGCCGAGCTTCTTGAAGGGAGCGTCTTCGGTCTGCCTCCATACGTACCGCCCGCGGCTCAGTAGTGAGTTTCCGATGCCGTATGGTCGTTATGGAAGGCCGCGAAGACCGCGAAGGCTACGAGAGGCAGGGCCGGGGATCGGTCACGGCCGGTGTGAGCCGGCGGCGCTCATCACCGGGTCCTCATATTACCGCCCTTGCGCAGCCTGCTCGATCTGGTGGCCGAGGTCGTGCGGATCGAAGTAGGCGCGGAAGCGCGTGATCTTGCCGTCGGCCATCTCTAGGATGCTCACGCCCTCGTACGCTATGGGAGCACCAGCGGGACTCGTTCCAGTCGTCGTCCACTCCAGGGCCGCCCGGCCATCGCTGACGATGACATTGCGGAAGGATGAAGCCACCTCGCCGAAGGTGTTCCGGTAGGTCTCCCAGAATGCGCGGGCGCCTTCCTGTCCTGAGAACTCCCGGGAGGAGACGATGTTGCCTACCTCACTGTTCTCCGTGAAGAGATCAATTATTTTCGTTGGGTCGCCGTCACGTTCCAATACCTGCAACGCATCGATGAACTGCTGCGCGATTGCTGCGTCGGTCATGGTAGGGTCCTCTGCCAGTCGGTGCGGACATCGGGCGAGACGACAGATGCTCTCAAGCGGGCGGTCTGCCGACGTGCTTTCGGCATGTGACAGAGCACGGCCCGCGCCCTGTTGACGCATGCACTGTGCCGTTGTCCGCGGGATGCGGTAGCCGAGGCATCACCGGACAACGCCGAGCAGGGGACGCGAAGCGCGCGACGGGTGGACACCCACATTCTGGCAGACGATGGCTGAGGACATCTTCGGGGCTGTATCCCACGCCGGGAGACGGCAAACGTCGCTCGGTACGGAATATGCGGCAACGACGGCGAACAGCGGGCGAACGGGGGAAGAAACACGGAGCAGCGATGACTGACGTCCAGCACGTGGCATCACCTGGCCTAAATACGAACAGACTGCTCGCGACACTCGAGCGGCTCATAGCGATTGATGAAACCGATCTCCACGGGGCGCTTGACCGCGCCTGCCACATGGTGGCCGAAGCGCTGGGCGCCGATAAGGTCGACGCGGCTCTGTATGACGCGGCAACTGAGAGTCTGGTCGCGGCCGGCACCAGCCATACCCCTATGGGCCGGAAGCAGCACGCCATCGGCATGAACCGGTTGCCGGTGGCGAATGGCGGCCGCGAGGTCGACGTCTTCCTGACCGGTGAACGCTACGCCACGGGTCGCGCGGACCAGGATCCTGGGCAACTGCGTGGCATGACGGAGGGGCTGGGCATTCGCTCGGCCATCATGACGCCTCTGGAGGTCGCCGGCGCCCGCCGCGGTGTCTTCCTCGCGTCGTCGGCCCGGCCCGACTTTTTCGGCGATGAAGACCTTTCATTCCTGGAGGCCGTCTCGCGCTGGGTGGGGATGGTTGCTCACCGCGCGGAGCTAACGGAGCGGATCGCGACGGAGGCTCGGGAGCAGGGCCGGCGGGTGGCAGCCGATGACCTGATCGAGACTCTGGCGCATGACCTGGGCAATCTTCTGGTTCCGGTCAAGAGCCGCATCGACATGTTGCGGCGGCGCGCTAACCGCGAGGACCGCGCTCGAGACCTGCGGGACGCCGAGGAGGCGGCGCGTGCGGTCGATCGGGTCGTTGCCCTGGTTGCCGATCTCCTCGATAGCAGTCGACTCGAGCAGGGGTTGTTTGCGCTCGACCGGGAACCGGTGAATCTTGCCGACCTCGTGCGGGAGACATGTGCGGCCCTCGCGACGGATGCCGTGCCGATCCGGGTCGATGCCTATGTCTCGGTCGATCTTGCCGGGGATGGCAACCGGATCCGTCAAGCGCTGGAGAACGTGCTCTCCAACGCCATCAAATACTCCCCACCGGGAAGGCAGGTCGACGTCGAGGTAGACGTCGAGTCAGGAGATGCTGGACATTGGGCGGTTGTCACGGTGGCTGACCAAGGGCCGGGCATTCCCCCGGAGCTCTTCCCGCGCCTCTTCGATCGCTTCGCCCGCGGGCCGGATTCGTCGGGGCTCGGACTCGGGCTCTACCTCGCCAGCCGCATTGTCAGCGCCCACGGCGGAACCCTGAGCGCTGATCCTGGTTCACTCACTGGAGCCAGGTTCCAGATGAGACTGCCTCTCGCCGACGCATCAGTCGACGAGGGTGATAGGGTGATGGGGGATGGGTCATAGGGTGGTCCGGGTTCGGGGTGCTTCAATAGTCCCTGACTCCCGACTCCCGACTCCCGCCTACGCTCTTCTTTGCCGTCTTGCCGTCTTGCCGTCTTGCCGTCTTCGACCCATAGCCGATCGCCAACTCCCCATCAATACGACCAGGAGATCGGTGTGTCGATGATCGTCGGGACCGTGCGCGCGCTGGCCTCGACGATGGCCGTTTCGAGCTCGGCCGGTGAGCTCGCACGGACCCCAGGGACACCATAGGCATCCGCCAGTTTCAGGAAATCGGGGTTCTCCAGGTCGACCGCGATGTACCGGCGGTCGTAGCGCACCGCCTGATCCATCTTCACCGCGGTGTAGGTCGAGTCATTGAAGATGACGATGGGGAGCCCGATCCCGAACTGCTTGGCCGTGGCCAGCTCCTGCATCGTGAACTGGAAGCCACCGTCGCCGACGATCGAGACGACGACCTTGTCAGGTTGGGCGATCTTGGCGCCGATCGCCGCCGGCATGGAGAACCCGAGGGTGAGATACCCAGCCGGCACCAGGAACGTGCGCGGGGCGTAGGCCGGGAAGTGTTTGGCGGCGGCGTACGACATCACCGTCGTGTCGTTGACCAGGATACCGTCGCGGGGAATGGCCCGGCGTAGCGCGGCAACGTACTCCGCGTTCTCACCACCGAATGCCGTCTCCAGGGCCTTCGCGCGCGCACTGGTGATCTCTTCCGGACACCAGCCATCCTTGTTGACGCCGGTAGCCGCGAGTGCCTCGGCCAGGGAGCCGGCCGTTTTCCGCGCGTCGGCGACGATGGCGCGGCTGGGGCGGTAGTTGCGCTCGACCTCTTCGGGATCGATATCGACGCGTATCATCCCCGCCGGGAGGCGCATCGCACCGTCCTCGGTCTCCGCGCCACCGAGCTTGGTGCCGAAAACCAGAACCAGGTCGGCTTTGCGCAGCAGGGTGTCGACCGGGTTGTCCTGACTCCACAGATTGCCGAGCGAGTATCGGTGGTCCTCCGGGATGACTCCCTTGCCCGTCTGGGAGACGATCACCGGCGCGCCGAGTTGCTCGGCGATGGCGGTGATCCCGTCGCCCGCATCGGCCGTCGCCGCGCCGCCACCGGCGATGATCACCACGCGCTGTGCTTTGGCAATATCGTCGACGGCGGCGATGATCTGCTCGGCGAGAGGGCCGGGGCGGTCGGCGACGACAGGATCGGGGAATGTGATCTCGGCTTCCGCTTCGAGGATGTCGCGCGGGATCTCGACGTAGACGGGACGCGGGCGCGAGGTCGCCATGCGAGCGAAGGCCGCGTCGATCGCCGGGGCGATCTCGCCGACCGCGGTCGCCTGTGCCTGAGAAGCGGTTACCGGGCGGATGGCCTCTGTCTGGTCACGGATGTCGTGGTAGTGTCCCATCATCTTGCCGGCCCATCGCTGATCCTCCGCCGAGGCGACGACCAGCACAGGTGAGGAGTCGGTGTAGGCCTCACCGACAGCGGTGGCGACATTCGTGACGCCGGGGCCGGTGATCACCAGCGCCACGCCAGGCTTGCCGGAGGCGCGCGCGTAGCCATCAGCCATGAACCCGACGCCTTGCTCGTGGCGGCCGAGGATGTGGCGGATGGGGCTATCGATCAGCGCGTCGTAGAGGGCCAGGGTGTGCACGCCGGGGATACCGAAGGCGACATCGACCCCATGTTCTGCCAGCGCGCGCACCACCGCCTCCCCACCCGTCATCCGCTCCGCCATGTTCGTTGTCGCTCCTCCTGATTCGCGGCCGGTGCTCGGCCGTACCGCATTCGATGATGCGCACTCCTCTTCTGCACTGGCATCGAGACACGCTCGGCAGATGATAGTGGAGCGCCCGGGATCAACCGTGGTCGGGCGGGATCGATCTCGTTCGGCTATGGTCTGGGGGTCGGAAGTCGGAAGTTGGGAGTCGGAAGGCACGATATAGCCAGCCCTAAAAGCCGATAGCCGATAGCCGATAGCCGATAGCCAAGAACCGATAGCCAACAAAGGAGCCGAGGGATGTTCGACCGGATTGTCGTGGGATTGGATGGGTCACAGGTCTCTGAGACCGCGCTGAAGACCGGGGCGGAGCTGGCGCGGCGGATGGGCGTTCCGCTGCATCTGGTGCAGGTGGCGGACCTGTCCGTGGTGCCCTTGGGCGCCAATCAGGCCGCGGCGGCCTATGCCGAGCTCTCCAAGGAGATGGTCCAAGAGAAAGGCAAGGCCGCGCGGTATCTGGAATCAGTGGCTCAGCCGCTGCATGACGAGGGGCTGGCGGTGACGACCGAGGTCCGATCGGGGTTCGCGGCTCAGGAGCTGGCCGGTGCTGCCGGGCCGGGAGATCTGCTCATCGTGGCTTCCCGCGGCCGGCACGGCCTCGAGCGCCTGGTGCTGGGCAGCGTGGCGGAGGAAGTCGTGAAGAAATCACCAGCGCCAGTGCTCGTGGCGCGAGGGGGCTAAGGAGCGAGGCGACAGGCCGTCTGGGTGTTACCGGGTCACAGGGGTGTCAGCTCGGACGAGCAGCTCCCGCGTGACCTCCGCCGGGCTGGCCAGCCCACAGAGCATCAGGTCGAGCGCGAGCTCGGCGCGCAGCAGCTCCAGGATGTGCCGCACCCCGTCCTCGCCGCCGACGGCCAGACCCCAATAGACCGGGCGGCCGATGAGGACCGCGCGCGCGCCGAGGGCCAGCGCTTTCAGCACGTCGGTGCCGCGCCGGATACCGCCGTCGAGCAGCACCTCGCCCCGACCGGCGACGGCGTCCGCCACCGCCGGCAGCGCGTCGAGCGAGGCCACGGCGCTATCGAGTTGGCGGCCACCGTGGTTGGAGACGATCACAGCCCGCGCCCCGTGGTCAAAGGCCCGCACGGCGTCGTCGGGATGAAGGATGCCCTTCGGGATCACCGGCAACGGTGAAAGGGACGCTAGCCAGTCGAGATCGTCCCAGGTCAAGGCCGGCTCCCAGGCGGCCCCGATGTACGTCCTCAGCCCCGAACCGCCTTCCGTCGCCGGGATCAGCATGTGCTTGGGCGTTTGGAGATTGGCCATGACGAGGCCATCTGGGAGCGAGAAGCGGTTGCGCTCGTCCGCTTCCCGTCTCCCGAGCAGTGGAACGTCGACGGTGACGACCAGCGCCGAGGCTCCCGCGGCAGCTGCCTGCTCCACGAGGTCGCGGGAGATGCCGCGGTCGCTGAAGACGTAAAGCTGGAACCACCACGGCGGACCCTCCTGGCCGATGATGTCCATCGGCACCGTCGAGGCGGTGCTCAAGGTGTGGATCGTGCAAGCGCCATGCGCCCCCCGGATCGTGGCCAACTCGCCCTCGTCGTGCGCCAGGCGGTGCAGTCCTGAGGGGGCGATCAGCACCGGCAGCGAGACATCTTGACCCAGGACCGTCGTCGCCGTGGAGGTTTCGCGCAGCCCGCGCATGACACGGGGTAGGAGCCGCCAGCGGTCGAAGGCGGCCCGATTTGCGCGCAGCGTCACCTCATCGCAGGAGCCGCCACTGACATAGCCGAGGGCCATTGGCGAGAGGAGCTCGCGGGCCGCCGCCTCGTACTCATGCAGGTTGAGCGGAAGCGCGGGTGTCTCACCGATCGCAGTCATCGTCGTCTCCTGGCTTCATCCTTGCGGGGCGGATTCTGGCAATGGAGCAACGGCAACGCCCGGCGCTAGTCTATCTGGTGGCTGGCAACGTCTGGCACAGTTCGCGCTCCTGCGGAGTTGTACGTCATGATGACAGTGGACGTGACGCTCGGATGATGAGACGCGAGAGATCAGGAGGCAGAGAGCGACGTGACGGATGGCGGGAAACGGGCATTGCTGGTTGCCGGCGGCTGGGAGGGGCATCAACCTCACGAGTGCGCGGCGCTCTTCGCGGGCGTCTTACGGGATGATGGCTTCGAGGTCACCGTCAGCACGACGCTCGATGTCTTCCTGGACGCGGATACGCTGCGGCAGACCGATCTCATCGTGCCAATCTGGACGCAGAGCGAGATCAGTAAGGAGCAGTTACGCGCTCTGCTCGACACCATCGCCGCCGGAACCGGGATCGCCGGGTGGCACGGCGGGATGGCGGACTCGTTCCGCAACAGCACCGAGTACCAGTTCATGGTCGGCGGGCAGTGGGTCGCCCACCCCGGCAACATCATCGACTACACGGTGCAGATCACCAATCATGATGACCCGATCACGGCCGGTCTGAACGACTTTGCCATGCACTCCGAGCAGTATTACCTGCACGTCGACCCGTGCAACGAGGTCCTGGCGACGACCACCTTCAGCGGCGAATACACGCCGTGGGTCGAGGGCTGCGTGATGCCGGTCGTCTGGAAGCGGACGTGGGGCGAAGGGCGGGTCTTCTACTGCTCGCTCGGCCATGTCGCCACCGATTTTGACGTGCCAGAGGCGCGGGAGTTGGTCCGGCGCGGCATGCATTGGGCGGCACGCGATTGAGACGGCGAGACGGCGAGACGGCGAGACGACCAGTTCAGGTCGGTCTGGTCGGCTGCGGTTACATCAGCGATCGCTATCTGAAAAACGCCCAGCACTTTCCGGAGTTCACGGTCGTCGCCTGCGCGGACGCGACGCCGGAGCGCGCGACGAGGCGAGCGGAGGAGTACGGTGTGCCGGCCGTGAGCACCGTCGCCGAGTTGCTCGCCGATCCGGCGATCGAGATCGTCCTCAACCTCACGACGCCGGAGGCCCATGCATCGATCGCGCGGGCCGCGCTGGAGGCCGGTAAAGGGGTCTATAACGAGAAACCGCTCGCCACCGCGCTCGAGGACGGCAAGCGGCTGGTGGAGATGGCTCGATCGCGCGGACTGCGTCTGGGCGCCGCGCCGGATACCTTCCTCGGCGGCGGTTTGCAGACCTGTCGGCAGGTGATCGACGAGGGTGGCATCGGCCAGCCGGTGGCGGCGACGGCATTCATGCTCATCCACGGTCATGAGCGCTGGCACCCGGATCCAGACTTCTACTACCAGAGGGGAGGCGGCCCGCTGTTCGACATGGGGCCCTACTACCTCACCGCGCTTATCTCGTTGCTGGGCCCAGTGCGGCGGGTGACCGGCTCGGCACGCGCCACCTTTTCTGAGCGGACGATCCGCAGCGAGCCACGGGCTGGGGAGCGGATCGCGGTCGAGGTGCCGACGCACCTGGCGGCAGTGCTCGACTTCGCGAATGGGCCCATCGCGACGCTGGTGACCAGCTTCGATGTCTGGGCCTCGGAGATGCCCAAGCTCGAGATCTACGGCTCGGAGGGAAGTCTCAGCCTGCCCGATCCCAATACCTTCGGCGGGCCGGTGCGGATTCGGGGTGCGGATGATGATGCCTGGCGCAATGTCCCGGTGACCCGTCCGTTCACTGAGAATAGCCGCGGGCTCGGCCTGGCCGACATGGCCACCGGTCTCCGTAGCGGGGCCCCGCACCGGGCCAACGGCGACCTCGCCTTCCACGTCCTCGAAGTGATGCATGCCGTTGAGACCGCCTCCCGGGAGGGCCGGCACGTCGAGATCATCAGCGCGTGCGAGCGCCCGGAGCCGCTGTGATTCAGTGGTCCCCCCTCTCCCCCTTCGTGAAGCGGGCGGGATCGAACGGGGCGATCACATCAGGAGCGCGGCCCGCGGTGATTAGATCGGCGACGGCGTCGCCGGTAGCCGGAGCGAGGGTCACGCCGAGCATGGCGTGGCCGCTGGCCACGATGAGGTTGCGGTAACCCGGTAACCAGCCGATGACCGGGAGGCCGTCCGGGGTCATCGGTCGCGGGCCGTTCCAGATCTGCACGCCAGGTCCCGAGGTCGGCATCTTGTGCGGCCAGCCATGGATAGCCCACCCGGCCGAGCGGGCGATGGCGGTCACCCGCTCCTGACGCATGTCATGGTTCAGCCCGGAGAGTTCCATCGTCCCGGCGAGCCGGATCATCCCGTCGAGCGGGGTGATGGCGACGCGTGTCTCGTGGAGGTAGAGCGGTCTGCTCACGGGATGGGGAAGCGCCGGCGCCGGCGTCAGGTCGATGCTGTACCCCTTGCCCGCCTCGATGGGGACGTTCACCCGCAGGGGCTTCAGGAGCCGGGGCGTCCATGCTCCGGCGGCGACCACGATTGCTTGTGCCGGGATGCGCTGCCCTCCGGCGAAGACGGCCCTGGCCAGTCTGCCGGTCGTCTCGATACCGGTTACCTGGGTGTCTTGGCGTACCTCGATCCCGCGCTCCTGAAGATAGTCGACGAGACCGCGCACCAGTGAGTCCGGGCGCACGGATCGCTCTTGCGGCAGCCAGTAGCCACCGGTGACCGTCGCCGCGAGGGATGGTTCGAGCGTACGAATCTCGGCGCCGTCCATCGGTGCAGAGACGTCGAAGCCGAAGCGGCGGATCGGCTCCAACGCCGCGTAGTCGTGCTCCAACGCGGCAGGCGCGCGGTACACAAAGAGCAGTCCGTCGCGATGCTCCTCATACTGCACCCCCGCCTCCCGCATGGCGTCGTAGAGAGCGAGTGAGCACGCGCCGAAGGCGGCGGTCGCCTCGGTGCCGGCCAGGTAGTCGCGCGCGTTGCAATGCCGCCAGAAGTGGAGCGTCCAGCGTAGGAACGACGGGTCGAGCCGGGGCCGGAGGTCGAGCGGGCTATCGGAGCGGAGCATCCACCTGAGGGAGGTGGCGATCAGCCCTGGGGATGGGACTGGTTCGGCGAGGGTGGGCACGATCCAACCGGCATTGACATGAGAGGCGGCGCGCTCACGTGGCCCGGCGTCGATGACCATTACCGAGCAGCCGCGCTGATGCAGCGCGAAGGCGGTGCAGAGGCCAATGATTCCACCGCCAATGATCACGACCGGCTGCACCGCACCGCTCCCACTCTGCCCCAGACTTCACGCGTACGGATGATGCTTTGGCTGTCCAAGGTGGCACAACCACGTCAAGGGAAACAAGGGGAGGGATACAGCGGCAAAGACGATTCGGGGTCGGTCACTTGTGACAACCGTCCCATCACACCGATGCTTACGGCTTCGGGTGCGATGAGCCGCGGCTGGATTTTTCACGTTTCAGAGAAGGGCCGGCACAAACAATGATGTCGAGTGCGGAGAAACCGGTTGCGGCGGGCATGGGGGCGCCGACGGTGGCGATCGTCGGCGCCGGGTTCGGCCGCACCGGCACGCTGTCGCTGCGCGAGGCACTGGTGCGACTGGGCTTCGGCCCCTGCGACCACATGCTGGAGAACTTCGAGCATCCCGAGCGGTTCGCGCTCTGGAGAGATGCTTTCGAGCGCAAGCAGGTCGGTGAGCCGATTGATTGGCGTCCGCTGTTGGGCGGCTACCGCGCAATTGTCGACTGGCCCGGCGTCTACTTCTGGCGGGAGTTGATTGCGGCGCACCCGGAGGCGAAGGTCATCCTCACGGTCCGTGACCCGGAGCGCTGGTACCAAAGCTGCCTGGCCACGATTTTTCAGCCGCGCGCCCGCGCCGATGCGTCGCTTGGGGCACGGGCCATGATGCGACTGGTCGGGCTCCTGATGCCGAAGATACGGGAAGGGTTCCAGGTCGTGGACGATGTCATCTGGAAAGGGACGTTCGATGGGCGTTTCCGTGACCGCGGTCACGCGTTGCGTCTCTTCGCGGCGCACCAGGCGGCGGTGCGGGACACGGTCCCGCCGGAGCGTCTGCTGGTCTTCGACGTCAAACAGGGATGGGAACCGCTTTGTGGGTTCCTCGAGGTTCCGGTTCCCGTGGGCGAGCCCTTCCCGCACGTCAACGACGCCGAGTCGTTCCAGAGGCGT